>JAWOIQ010000111.1:0-21336 GCA_046484585.1 Desulfurivibrionaceae bacterium | reverse complement strand
CTCTTCCCCAAGGCCCGCCTCGCCCGGCTCGACCGGGATACCAGCCTGAACCGCAAGGATCTGCTGGCCATCCTGAAAAAGGTCCACGACCGCGAAATCGACATCCTGATCGGCACCCAGATGATCACCAAGGGACATCACTTCCCCCACGTCACCCTGGTCGGGGTGGTCTGGGCCGATGCCGGCCTGGGCCTCCCCGATTTCCGGGCCGGGGAACGCACCTTCCAGCTTCTTTCCCAGGTGACCGGCCGGGCCGGGCGCGGCGACAAGCCGGGCCGGGTAATCATCCAGTCCCTGAATCCGGAGCATTATTCGATCAGTACCGCCCGGCTCCATGACTACCGGGGCCTGTTCGACCGGGAGATCGAACTGCGGCGCGCCCTGCAGTTTCCGCCCTTCACGAGATTGATCAACATCCGCATCGAAGGCGAGCGGGAGGATCAGGTCAAAAAAAGCGCCGTCGCCCTGGCCGAACTGGCCCGACGCATGGCCCGCCGACACGTCACTGTAACCATTCTCGGCCCCGCTCCGGCCCCGCTGGCCAAGCTGCATGGCCGCTACCGCTGGCAACTGCTCTTGAAGAGCGGTAACCTGAAAACCCTGCACGGTTTTTCTTCGGCCCTGCTCGATGCCGGCCGGGGATTACACCCCAATGGAGTAAAATTGTCTCTGGACGTTGATCCGGAAAACATGCTATAGTCGAACATTTTCCGAGAGACCAACAAAATGTCAATATTACCGATACTTAAATATCCGGATCCGATCCTCCGCAAAAAAGCCGTACCGGTGCGTGAATTCGACCCTGAACTGGTCGCCCTGGTCGAAGACATGGCGGAGACCATGTACGACGCCCCGGGGGTAGGCCTCGCCGCCCCCCAGATCGGGATCTCGAAGCAGATTCTGGTTTACGACCCAGGCCCGGCCGAGGAAAAGGGCAACTACACCGCCCTGATCAACCCCCGGATCGTCGAGTCGGAAGGCGAGGAAATGGGCGAAGAAGGATGTCTGAGCGTCCGGGACCTTTGCGCCGAAGTCAAGCGGTCCCGCCGGATCGTCGTCGAAGCACTGGACCTCGAAGGCAATACTCTGCGTTTCGAAGCGGAAGAGTGGCCGGCCCGGGTCCTCCAGCACGAGATTGACCACCTGAACGGCATCCTGTTCATCGATCACCTAAGCTCCCTGAAACGGGCACTTTACAAAAAAAAGCTCAAGAAAATTATCGAGGCCGAAAAGCAGACCGATGACCGGGAGCCCGCCAGATGACCACCACCCTTGATCCGCTCAGGGTCATTTTCATGGGAACTCCGGAGTTCGCGGTCCCCTCGCTGCAAGCACTGCTCGACAGCCGCCATCACGTGGCGGCGGTAGTCACCCAGCCGGACCGGCCCAGGGGTCGCGGCCGCAAACTGGCCGCGCCGCCGGTCAGGGAACTGGCCCTCCGGGCGGGATTGCCGGTGCTCCAGCCCACCGCCATCAAAAGCCCCGAATTCATGGAAGAACTGCGAGACTACCGGGCCGATCTTTTCGCCGTCACCGCCTACGGCCGCATCCTGCCGGGACCATTACTGAGCCTGCCGCCCTTCGGCACCATCAACGTCCACGGCTCCCTGCTCCCCAGATACCGGGGCGCCGCCCCGGTTCAATGGGCAATCCTGAACGGCGATAGCGAGACCGGCATCACCATCATGCAGATGGACGAAGGCATGGATACCGGCGACATCCTGCTGCCCGGCGCCATTCCCATTGAAGCAGACGATACCGCCGCGACTCTCGCGGTCAAGCTGGCCGATCTCGGCGGGCGGCTCTTGATCGAGGCGGTTGACGGACTCCAGCGCGGCGAACTTACCCCCCGCCCCCAGGATGAAAGCCAGGTGAGCCTGGCCCCGCCGCTCACCAAGGAACAGGGCCGGATCGACTGGTCGGCCCCGGCCGGATCGATCAGCTGCCGGATCAGGGGCCTTGATCCCTGGCCCACCGCCTATACCTTCCTGGACACCAAGCGCTTGCGGCTCTTCAGGCCGGAGATTGTCGACTCTCCGCAGAGCGCCGAACCGGGTACGATTCTACGGGCCAACCGGGAAGGAATGCTGATCGCCACCGGCCGGGATGCCCTGCTGATCAAGGAAGTGCAGCTCGAAGGCTCCAGGCGAATGGAGGTGGAACCATTTCTCCAGGGCCGCCGGCTTGAGCCCGGCACCAAGTTAGGAGCCGTCAGGAAATAACATGACCATTTTTCAGCCTTCCTATACGGCTCCTTATGCCGTCTTGGCCGTACTGAATGGCCATGTTATTTTTGACAACGGCTTAGGCTGATGGCGGGCATGACTAAACGACAGTATATCCTGGCCCTGGGGGTGCTCCTCTTTTTGGCCCTGCTCTTCCTGTACCTCAACCAGGAAGGGATGCTCACCACCATCCTCGGCCAGCTCAAGGACTTCAAAAACGAAAGCGACGAGCTGCGGGCCGAAATTCTTGCCTACGGCCCATACGCCCCGCTGTTTTTCATCGCCATCCAGATCTTTCAGGTCATTCTCGCCCCGATTCCCGGCGAAGTGAGCGGCCTGGTGGGCGGCTACGTGTTCGGAACCTGGCCCTGTTTTCTCTATTCGACCATCGGCCTGACCGTCGGCTCGATAATCGCCTTCGGCGGCGGCCGTCTGCTCGGCTCCTTCTTCATCGACCGATTCCGCCATACCGGAATCTATCAGCGCTTCAACCATCTGGTCTGCCAGGGCGATTACCTGATCCCCTTCATCCTCTTCATCTTCCCCGGTTTCCCAAAGGATTCGCTTTCCTACCTGCTGGGGATGAGCGCCATGCCCCTGCCGATCTTCATCTTCGTGGCCGGGGTGGGCCGGATGCCCGGCACCCTGCTGCTCTCCGCCAACGGGGCCGAAGCCTACAGCGGCGACTGGCTGCAACTGGCGATTCTGGTCGGCCTTTCCGCAGCCCTGGTGGTGCCGGCGATGCTTTACCGGCACCGGTTACTTGAAAAAATCCGGCAGCGTCGGCGGACCAAGGGCATACCGGCGGACCGGGAGGATTGCAAGACGCCATGACTGCCGAAACCATCTACCTTGACTGTTTTGCCGGGATCAGCGGCGACATGGCCCTCGGCGCCCTCCTTGACTGCGGAGTGCCGACCGAGGTACTCCGGGAAGGCTTGAACGCCCTGAATCTCACGGGTTACAAGTTTGAGGTCAAACGAAGATCCGGACAGCCGATCAGCGCCAACTCCTTCCGGGTCGAGATCGTCGGGGAGCAGCCCCACCGCCACTGGACGGAGATCCGGGAAATGCTTAGCGCCGGTTCTTTGAACGAAACGGTAAAAAAAACCGCCCTGGCCATCTTCACCACCCTGGCCGAAGCCGAGGCCAGGATTCACAACCAGCAGGTGGACAAGGTCCATTTTCACGAGGTGGGAGCGGTCGATTCGATTATCGACATCGTCGGTTTCGCGATCTGCCTCGACCACCTCGGGATCAAACGGGTGATCTGCTCGCCGCTGCCGATGGGCAGCGGCCTGGTCTCCTGCCAACACGGCATGCTGCCGCTGCCGGCCCCGGCGGTGTGTGAAATTCTTAAAGCGGTTCCGGTCTACGGGGTCGCCCTGGAGCAGGAACTGGTCACGCCCACCGGCGCGGCCATCGTCAAGACCGTCGCCGACTCCTTCGGACCCTTTCCGGCCATGACCATCGACCGGATCGGCTACGGCCGGGGCAGCCACGTTCTCGGCGACGGCCGCCCCAACCTGTTGCGGGTGGTACTCGGCACCGCTGTTGAAGTAAATGAAGCCCGGGAGATCGAGGTTATCGAGTGCAATCTCGACGACTGGTCGCCGGAGGGTTTTCCGCACCTTACCGATAAACTCTTTGCGATCGGGGTTCTCGATGTGGCCCTGATCCCGATCCAGATGAAAAAGGGCCGACCGGCCTTCCAGCTCCAGGTGATCTGCCGCCCCGGTCTGGGCTGGGAGGCGCAGCGCTGCATTCTTTCGGAAACCACCGCCATCGGCCTGCGCTACCGGACCGAAAAGAGGTGGACCCTGCCCCGCCAGATCGGCAGCGTTATGACCGAGCTGGGCCGGGTCGCGGTCAAACGGGTGGAGACCCCCGCCGGCCCGGTGCTCTACCCGGAATATGAAGAATGCCGCAGGCTCGCCCTGGCCATGGACCTGCCCTTGAAAAATATCTACGCGGCGGTCAGCCGTTGCCGGACCAGCGAATTCAACCCGGAGAAGAGTTAATGGATCGACTGTACATGGCCGTCGCCACCGGCTTCGGCCTCGGAAATCTGCCGAAGGCGCCCGGCACCTGGGGCACCCTGCTGGCCCTGCCCGTCCACTACCTGATTGTCAAGCTGCCGCCGTCGGGCTACGCGAGCGCCATTGCGATTGTCAGCCTGATCGCGATTATCAGCGCCGGGGCCGCCGAAAAGATCTTGGATAAACCCGATCCGGGCTGCGTGGTGATCGACGAAGTGGCCGGCATGCTGATCGCAATGATCGCCATCCCGGCCCACCCGATCGCCTGGCTGCTCGCCTTTATCCTTTTCCGCCTCTTCGACATCCTCAAGCCGTTCCCGGTCAACTTCTTCGATCAACGTTTCCACGGCGGCCTGGGCATCGTCATGGACGACCTGATGGCCGGCCTCTATGCCTTCGGCGCCCTCCAGCTGCTCTGGCCCTTGCTGCTGAAAACCGGGCTGTTGTAGAAGGCGCGGCCATGGACAATCACGACTTTCCCTATCATTTTGACCACAACGCCTGCAAGTCCTGCGGCGGCCATTGCTGCCGGGGGCGGGCTGGTTATGTCTGGACCAGCGCGGCAGAGCTGGAAAAAATGGCGGCGGCCAGGAAAATGGCGGCGCCCTTGTTCTTCAAGCAATATGCCCGCCGGGTTCAAGGTAGACTTTCCCTGCGGGAGCGGGTTATAAACGGCGAGCATCTCTGCTGCTTTTTTGACCCGAGCGCCCGCCGGTGCACGATCTATGAGTGCAGACCCGAACAGTGCCGTACCTTCCCGTTCTGGGATATATTCAGGGAAGAGCCCCGGGAGCTTTTTGATGAATGCCCCGGAGTTTCTTTCAAATCCCTGAATCCGTGAGACTTCCAGGACAGGTCAAATGCTTTTCCCTTTGCTTCTGACTGCTGAATTCTGTATTCTTCTTTGACAATCAAACTCCTTTTTACGAGACACCGAGGAAACCCATGAGCTAGAAATCAGAGAGGATGCCATGCACCGTAAATGTTTTTTTCTGTTCCTGATCTTTTCCATTCTGGCCTTCACCCCGGTTTCAGCGGCCGAAAAATTCCAGGTGCCTGAGCCGCTCAAGCCCTGGGTCGACTGGGTCCTCCACGATCACCAGGAAGAACTGGTCTGCTCCGCCAATTACGATAACCCCGGAAAGTTCCGCTGTGACTGGCCCACCTCCCTCGACCTGGAGATCAGCGCCGACCGGGGCTCCTTCAGACAGAGCGGACATCTTCAATATCAAAGCTGGATCCAGCTGCCCGGCAACGAACGGATCTGGCCGGAGAAGGTTACCGTCAACAACAAACCGGCTCTCATTCTCACTCGGCACGGCCTTCCCCACCTGCGCTTAGAGGCCGGCGACTACCGGATCAACGGTACTTTCAGCTGGGGATCATTGCCGGAGTCCTTGCGGATCGACCCCGCGACCGGCCTGATTACCCTCAGGATAAACAATAAACCCATCGCGTTCCCCCGTGTGGACCCGGAGGGCAGGGTCTGGCTCCATGCCGGCAAACAGGCGGAAAAATTCATCGAGGACAGTTTGCGGATCCGGGCCTTCAGGATGATCGACGACCGGATCCCGGCCCGGATCGTGCTGGAACTGGATCTGGATGTGGCCGGTTCCCCACGGGAGGTCCTGCTGGGCGCGCCCTTTTCCCCGGAGAAATTCATCCCCCTTTTCCTGGACAGCTCACTGCCCGCCCGCCTGGAGAAGGACGGCCGGCTTCGTCTTCAGCTCCGGCCCGGCCAGTGGCATCTAAGCCTGACCGCCCGGCATATCGGCCCTCTGGACAGATTACAATTCGTCAGACCGGACGACGAACACTGGCCCGACCGGGAAATCTGGGTATTCTCCAACCAGGATAACCGGATTGTCGAGATCGAGGGAGTTCCCCCCATCGATCCCCAGCAGACCACCCTGCCCCCGAAATGGCGAAATCTGCCGGCCTACCAGCTTACAGCCGGCAATACCATGCAGTTCAAGGTGATCCAGCGGGGCAACCCCGATCCCGCCCCGGACCAGCTGAGCCTGCAGCGCGCCCTCTGGCTCCGCTTCGACGGCAGCGGCTTTACGATCCAGGACCGGATCTCCGGCAAGAAGACCTCCGATTGGCGGCTGGAAATGGCGCCGCCCCTCAGCCTCGGCCGGGTAGCGATTGACGGCGAGGAACAGTTCATCACCCGGATGGAAGGCTCCGACAAAACGGGGATCGAGCTGCGCAACGGAGTGGTCGAGATCACCGCCGACAGCGAATATCGCGGCACCATCGGCCGGATCCCGGCGGTCGGCTGGGACCAGGATTTCCAGAAGGTCGACGCCCGCCTCTTCATTCCCCCCGGCTACCGTCTGATCCACGCCACCGGCATCGACAATATTCCCGCCACCTGGCTGAACCGCTGGACCCTGCTCGATATCTTCATTCTGCTGATCTTCACCATCGCCCTGGCCAAGCTCTACTCGAGGCCGGTGGCCGTGCTCGGCTTTATCACTTTAGCCCTCCTTTATCACGAACCGGGCGCTCCCAGGTGGATCTGGCTGGCTATCCTGATCGGCATTGCCCTGGTCCGCACCGTACCCGAAGGACGGATCAGGCAGTCGGCCAAGATCTATCAGGGCCTGGCCTTCCTGCTCCTGGTTATCATCGCCATTCCCTTCTCGGTCCAGCACCTGCGGGTCGGCATCTTTCCGCAACTTGAAAAACCGGGAGTCGCCATGGGAGAATTCCAAGCGCCCCAAGCCCCCGCCGGCGCCGGGCAAAAACAGCTGGAACCGGAAGCCGGGATCGTCATGCATTCGGCGGAGAGGCTGGCCGACCTGGAGGAACGCGGCCTCTCCAAAATGAAAGGGATCTACGCCACCGATGCCGCCCCCGTAGCTCCTCTCGACAAACAGGTGGCCCAACGCGATCCGGCCATGATCAATCAGACCGGGCCGGGCATTCCGGCCTGGCGGTGGAATACGGTACATATCAGCTGGTCGGGACCGGTCGAACGCGGCCAGGAGATCGGCTTATTGATGCTCGGCCCCGGCACATCGATGTTTCTCGCCTTCCTGCGGATCGGCCTGATGATCGCACTGGCATTGGCCCTCCTTGGGGTCAGCTATGATCGCCCCGGGTGCTGGCGCTTTCCCGACCGGAAAGCATTCCTGCTCATCCCCCTGCTCTTCCTGCCGCTGCTGCTTCCGGCCGGAGGGCGGGCTGCCGAGATTCCCTCCCCCGCCCTCTTCGAGGAATTACGGGAACGGCTCCTGGAGAAAGAGGAGTGCTTCCCGAACTGCGCCGATATCCCGGCCATGGCGATTGAGATCACCCCCGACCGGCTGCACCTGGAATTAAGCGTCGCCGCGGCGGCCAAAGTGGCGATTCCCTTGCCCGGCCATCCCCAACACTGGCTGGCCCGCTCGGTAAGCATCGACAACCTCCCCGCCGCCGCCATCTATGCCACCGGCCAATCGCTCTGGCTGATGGTTCCCCCCGGCAGACACACGGTCCGCTTAAGCGGCCCGATTCCGCCCGGTGACAATCTGCAATTGCCCCTGCCCCTGAAACCCCACCGTTTGCGGGTCGAACAGTCCGGCTGGACCACCGAGGGGGTTCACCGGGACGGCGCCATCGACAACCGCCTCCACTTCAGGCGGATTGTCAGGCAAGGGGAAGAGGCCGGCAGCCGCGTCCTGGAGAGCGGAGTTCTGCCGCCGTTCGTGCGGATCGAAAGACACCTGCGACTGGGGCTGGACTGGCGAATCGAGACCACGGTTACCCGAACCAGTCCGCCCGGCTCGGGGGTGGTGGTCGAATACCCCCTGCTCCCCGGCGAAGCGGTGGTATCAGGCAACCTCCAGATCAGGAACGGCAAGGCCCGAATCAACCTCGACCCCCAGGACTCCTACCTCAAATTCCACTCGATTATCGATAAAAACGAGAAACTGCTCCTGCGACATGCCCGGACCGACGACTGGACCGAAACCTGGCAGGTGTACGCTTCGCCGATTTTTCACCTGGAATACGACGGCCTTCCGGTAATCCTCCACCAGGTCGGTAACCAGTGGGCCCCGAAATGGCATCCCTGGCCGGGCGAGGAGCTGACCTTGATGATCAGCCGCCCCCGAGGGGTTCCGGGCCAGACCGTCACCATCGACAAAAGCCGGCTGGAGGTCAACCCCGGCCAACGAGCCACCGACGTCAAACTTGAACTCAACCTGCGCAGCAGCCAGGGCGGCCAGCACACCATTACCCTGCCGCCGGGCAGTCAACTCCGGGAGGTCAGGATTGACAACCGGGTTCAGACCATTCGCCAGGAAGGACGCCTGGTTACCGTGCCCATCAGGCCGGGAGAGCAGGAGATCCATCTTGACTGGCGCCGAGAGAACGGTTTGACCGCCGCCTACAAAACCCCGGAAATCGATCTGGGCCTGGCGAGCGCTAATACCAATATCGACCTCAAGGTCCCGACCAACCGCTGGCCCCTGCTGCTTTCCGGCCCTGCCATGGGTCCGGCGATTCTCTTCTGGTCGGTGCTGCTGGTTATCGTGCTGACCGCCTATGGCCTCCATAAAAGCGGTCTGACCCCCCTCGGTTTTGCCCATTGGCTGCTGCTCGGAATCGGCCTGAGTCAGAGCAATCTTGTCGGCGGGCTGCTGGTGGTAGGCTGGCTGATCGCCCTCCACTTTCGCGGCAGGATGAAACCGGACCTGGACAGGGGCACCTTCAACCTCCTGCAAATATGTCTCGGAGTCTTGACCGGGCTGGCAATCCTGGCGCTGCTGGTCGCGATCAGCCGAGGACTGCTGGGCCATCCCGACATGAACATTGTCGGCAACGGCTCCACATCCGAACTGCTCCGCTGGTATCAGGACTACAGCGGCAACACCCTGCCCCGGGCCTGGCTGCTCTCGGTGCCGCTCTTCTGGTACCGGCTGGCCATGCTGGCCTGGGCGCTGTGGATCAGCTTCACCCTGATCAAGATCCTTCGCCACGGCTGGCAGGCCTTCTCGAAGCCGGTCATCTGGTATCCGACCGGGAAAGGCAAAACATCTTCTAAAGTCATGCGGAATGACCTTGAGGAATCCGATCGTGAAGGGGAAATCGATCTGACCGATGAATTGCAGACCGCCGAGGAGGAGGACGCCGGTAAAAAATGACGGCGCTGCAAAGTCCGATTCTCCGACTTTCGCCCAGGAAACTTTTAGTCTAAGGGATGTCCCGCGGATTCCCGGGATCAGGAGGCCTGAACTTATTGCGAACAGGATATTATTTCTCCATGAAAGCAACAACTTGAGCAGGTCAATATATCCACTGTGATATTATCATAGGTTATGCTACATTCTTAAACTTCTTGGTTTGTAGAAAAAGGGGGCGATTCCGTGACTTCTTGCGAGTTTATCAAGCTTACAAGTTCGCAAAAAGCCGGGATTGCCATAATGTCATTTCGACCATTTGTTAAACAACAAGATTTCTTACATTCGTTCGAAATGACAGCTGATTGCTGATATGTTCGGGAAAGAAATGGAAACCGGGATCATTCAAAGTTCCCATGATTAAGTGGAAAAAGTGGGCTCAAAAGAACAAACGATAATTCCAGCCACGGCATCCCTTTCGGAGAAGGGTTTGCAGGATGCCAAGCAGCTGATCAACATTTTCCTCCTGGCCTGGAAAAATTACGGCCTGTATCCGGAAGATCACACCTCTACGCTGAAAGCCTTTGAAAACCTGGTTTCCGCCTTCGGCAATTTTTTCTCTACCCATGGCGACCTGCGGCTGACTGTAGAGAAAGACCGTCTCCTTTGCGGGTCTCACCCCATCCATGTAATTTCGCCGGAAGCCCCCGCGGAAGAGCTCATAACCCTGCTCTACCGTGACGGGATCAAATGGATCGAGTTCCAAGAGGGTCTTACCCCCGAGGAGTTCGCCGCCTTTTTCAGGATAGCTAATAAATACAGGTCCTTCGCCGAGGAAACCGAAGGAGACATTGTCACCGCCCTGATGGATGAGGAACTTGAATATATAGATTTCAAGGCGGTTGATATCTTCTGGCAGGACCTGTTGCTGATGGATTTTTCCAAACTGCCTCCTCCCGCGCCCCGGCAGGAAGAGGTTGCGGATCAAGAGGAAGCCGCTAACCAAAATGGACCGGACCAGACCCGGCAACCGGAAGGAGCGGACCGCAAGGATCCTTATGCCCGAAGTATTGCCGACCCATCGATCAGTGCCGCCCAACTGGAGCTGTCCAATGATGATTTCAAGATACTCCTGCAAATGATTGAAGAGGAGGAAAGCTGGAATATCACCGAAGACCTCTTTGAACTGTTACTGATTATTCTTAAAAGCCAGACCGGGCGGGAGAAATTCACCGCGGTTCTGGAGTTCATCTCGGAAGTGGCCGTTGAAAGCATCGGACTGGATAAATTCGATCTGCTGGTCAAATTATTTCAGGAACTGGCCCAGCTTACCGGGCCGGGAACCTCGAGCGAAGAGGATTGGCGGAGCATCTGCATCGACCGGTTTTTCCAGGATCTTTCCCGGCCTGAAATTTTTCAACTCTTCCGCGACAACCTTATGAAGCTGAATTCAGGTGAAATTGAAAAGCTAAAGGCTCTTGAACGGACCCTTCCTTATTTTTCCCCGGAAGTTATCCCCTTTCTGATGTCGGTCCTCATCCGGAGAGGCTCAGCCGGGATACGCCGGATGGTCTCGGGAGTCATAGTGGACCTGAGCCGCCGTGACCTTGCCCCCCTTGAAAAAATTGCCAGGCAGAATGGCGCCGAGGTGGGGGAAGAGCTGCTGCTCATTCTGAATCGCCTGCAAGGGGACCGGGTCAATGAAATCCTGTTCAGGATGTGTAAGCACTCCTCCGACAGGGTGCGCCGGAAAGCGATCGAAGAACTTATTGACCGGGATCCCAAGTACGCCCAGAGGCTGTTTTCACTCATCGATGACCCCAGCCAGGCAATCCGCACCTCTCTCCTTACGGCTTTTGCAAAACATAAATCCAGCCCGCTGGAAACATTGCTGCTGAACTATTTGAAGGATAATTCTTCCCAGGAGAATCCGGCCCACATCCTTGCCTGTTATAAGGCCCTCGGCCGCTGCGGCTCCAACCAGGCGGTTCCTTTCCTGCGCGGCGTACTCCTGGACCGGGGATGGAACAGTTTCATGGGTTCGGGGAAATTGATTTTCCGGGAGGGGGCAGCCGTTGCCCTGGCATTGCTCGATACTCCGGCGGCAAAGGATGTACTCCGGAAAGCGGCAAGGAGCAGATTCAGGGTGATCAGGAAAGCTTTTGCCGGCACCAGGACCATAACGGCCTCCGGAGACCCCCCCCGATGACTGATCCCGCAAAATACAGCTCCTCTCCCCAATTTGAAGAATTCCCGCGGAACTTCTACGGCCTGAGCCAGACCGCCAGGATTCATAGTGACAGCCATTCCCTGGTTACCAAGGGACTTGAGAAATTCTCCGAATCCATCAACAGCTGCATGGGGAACGGATCATTGACATTCAAAATCTCCAATGACCAGTTGTATGTCGATGATGAAAAGCTCTCCTACAACAGAGCCTCGAAGAATCTTTTTAATAATATTATCCGTTATTTCGCCGCCCGCGACCTGGAGGGTGTACGCTTCCTTGAAGGTGTCAAGCATGCCCCGGCGGCTGATATCCTGGCTTTCCTGCGTCTACTCGACCATTCCGGGCAAAAGCCGGAACCTCTCGCCTGGCTCACCGACGGCCTCGCCGCCAAAAATATCCAATGGGTTGAACTGCTCAAAAAATCGGAAAGCCCCCGGGATGACCGGGAGTCCTCCACCCTGGACAAGGCGGAGCGGCTGGAAAGGGCCAGAAGGGACTACACCTACACCAAGGCCTCCCTGGAAGAGGTTGCCCGGAAGATTAAAGACAACAAG
Source organism: Desulfurivibrionaceae bacterium (assembly GCA_046484585.1). Lineage (GTDB taxonomy): Bacteria > Desulfobacterota > Desulfobulbia > Desulfobulbales > JAGXFP01 > JAGXFP01. The sequence goes on along the minus strand of JAWOIQ010000111.1, from coordinate 9,177 downwards.
AGCGAGATCGGTATAGGAAAAACCGTCCGGGTCGTCCAGGACATGGTTACCAATCTCATCGAGGATGACGCGGTTTATGCGGCGATCAGCACCCTGCGGGTATTCGACGACTACACCTTCACTCATTCGGTCAATGTCGCCATGCTGGCCATGTGCATCGGCAGGCGGATCAACCTCTCCCGTCGCACCCTGGTCAGTCTTGGCATCTGCGCCCTTTTTCATGACCTTGGCAAAATCGAGATTCCCGCCGAGGTTCTCCACAAAAAGGGTAAGCTTGACGACCGTGAGCGGCAAATGATCGAGGAGCATTCCCTGAACAGCGCCAGGCTGCTGTTGAAACTCAAGGCCAGCCCGGACAGCAAGGCCAGAATCCTGGTGCCGCTTTTTGAGCACCATCTGAAATACGACCTGTCCGGCTATCCCAATGCCGACTGGGAAAAGCCGCTGACCCTGTTCGGCAAGATCATTGCCATTGCCGATAAATACGATACTCTGACCTCATCGCGCGCCTACCGGAGATCCCTGCTGAGCCCGGACCGCGTCCTCGGCTACATGTTCGATCGTGCCGGCATCCACTTCGATCCCATCCTCATCAAGGTTTTCATCAATATTCTCGGGCTATACCCGGTCGGCACCCTGCTGCGGCTTGACAGCGGCGAGCTGGCCCTGGTGGTCAGTTCGCCAAGCCGGGAATTTTCGAAAAGACCGCTGGTCTGTGTTTTGGAAAAGGATAGTGAAGGGGGTTACAAGAAAAAGGAAATAATCAACCTGGACGAGCGTGACCCGGGAACCGGCGGGTATGTCAGGGAAATCCTCGAGACCTATCATCCGGCCACTTTCGGAATCCAACCCGTACAGCATATCTTTTCCGGTAATTGATGTACCCGTTCAGCAGCACCCCATCTGCACGCGATCAGGCCGGTTCGCGTAGAACCGCTACAGCTCGCCGGCCTGCTTGCGCACATCTTGGCCACTGCTGAACGGCTACAATGGCGGAGTTTTACCGGCGCCGGACCGTGCTCTCACCCAATGAACGTTTACAATTGATCCGGTCCCCGATTAAGTACACGAGCTATTTTCTCCGCCCCCCTGAAACGATGGAGAGCTGCAGAAGAGACTCCATAACCGTTTCCTTCATCTGTCTTATATTGTACTTGATTGCTTCCTCATAAAGATTCCTGTCGATCTGCCACCTCTCCCTGAAATGGTAGAGGGCCGCGGCGGAAATCCCCCCCAGTACACCGGTCATCCTTTTCCGGGCCACCTTGCGATAGAATTCCTCGGTCTTCCTGAAAAGCTCCAACGGGGACTCGAACCCTTCCATCCCGGCTTCCTGGAACTCCAGGAAAAGCAGGGGCAGTTTTTCCTGGTAATTCCTGTCCGCCATCTGGGCAACCAGGTCGGCCGTTCCGACAACCTTGCCCATGGTCCTGACTTCCTCGGAGTCGAACGGGATCTCCTCCATGGGAAAGAAGAGCTCCGTACACTTGATCATATGACCGCAGTCGCGGATGTCCTCCGGGGAATAGCCCTTTTCGGCCAGGTATTTCCCCATGACGGCTACAGAGCGATCCTCATGGCCGACAGTGAAACGGGCCCCGGTGCCCTCTACTTCCGCCTCGGTCTGGATCAGGCCGGTATCATGAAAAAGCGTCCCGATCAGGCAAAGCTCAACAAGCCTTGGCGAGAAAACCTCTCCCTGGACATGCAGACCATGAATGAGCCTCGCCGCCGCCAGGGCGCTTGAACAGGTATGCTCCAGGTTATGGTATCTCGTATTACTGGCCCGGTATCCGGGATATTCCCCGGTGAAGAGGCGAATGATATCCCCGTATATCCTTTCGATCGGCGCCGGGTCCGGGGGCGGGTCGATCAGGAGCAGGATATTTTTTATCTCGGCAAGGGTTGCAGCTGGAGAGCCGGGATCTATCAGCTCATAAAGCCCGTTTGTGTCTCTTATCATGTCACCAGCCTACCTGAATTGTTCGGTTGCGAATGGAATTTCTTCTCGACAATGGCCATCCATGCATCCGAACAAATTATGGATTGTTGCGCAACAATTATCCTTGGGAGATTGCCGTTCCGGAAGGAGGTCCCCGGCAGAAGATTTATCCCATCTGAACTTTTACCAGAATCCTTTACCAAATCTTGATGACACGGAAAGTTATATGCTGACGCACGTTACTTTTATTCGGAGTGGCCTGATCTTGAGTGTCTCCTTGCCCCACTCCTATCACCTATATACCGTTATAGATGATGTCCCCGGAATTGGAACAAATTATGGATTGTTGCGCAACAATTATCCTTGGGAGATTGCCTTCCGGAAGGAGGTTCCAGCAGAAGATTTAATCCCATCTGACCTTTTACCAGAATCATTTACCAATTCTTGAGACACGGAAAGTTATATGCTGACGCACGTTACTTTTATTCGGAGTGGCCTGATCTTGAGTGTCTCCCTGTCTATCATTTACTTACCGTTATGCATGATGTCCCCGGAATTGCTATTTGTCAGGCCTTGCATTCTTTGGGGACTGCGTGAGCGCCGGAAAACGAAACGCTGCACGCAATTATTGGTGTTTCGAGGCTGACGGGTTGACCCGAACTCAATCTTCCGAGAAGGGAAAAATATCCCTGAGACGGCAAATGGATGTCTGGTCGCCATGATCGGCGGACCAACAAAAGATCAAAAAGATCGTGGAAAGCTAGAAGGTAACAGATAACGCCGCCAGAAAAAAATCGTGCCGGTGCAGGGAAACCTCCGTTTTCCCCTTGACTTTACTTATCATGGGTGTCCCCGGAATTGTGTCGGGTAAACATATTGGGAAAACCGCAGCATGTATAATGAATATTGTAAATACAATTTTCCATGTTTTCATTCGTCACCTACGTTGCCATGACGCGCAAGAAAATAGCCGCTTTCATGCGGCTATTTCTTGTCGCTGTCGTTGGCCTTGTTGGACCGTATCTTTCTAAGTTTATGAGCAACCGAAGCTGATAGGTCTATATAGGCATCAATTTCCTCACCAGACATCACGATTGTATTTTCGCGCTCTAATTGGGCTCGCCAGGCTGATCGCAGCTGTTTAATTGATCGAATATCCTCACTTGAAAGTCCAAAGTGTTTGAGCAGTGAAACGACTTCTGCCTGCGTGAACGACCGCATGTTATCCGGCTTCGTATCAGATTCGACAATAATATTACACACTTCGGTATCCACTATGCACCATGCCTGATTAACAGCAGCACGGGGAACGATTTCAGCCATCCGGCGCAATCTAGTTAATTCGGGCTCGATCATTTTGGTTTCTACAGGCAAAGCGAGTGCCTTATCCTCAATTTCTGCCATCGTCTTTGTAAATTGAATCTCAGTGTCCTTGTGTTTTACAATCAACAGCCTATCAACCAGATGAGAGAGCTTGTCTCGTACGAGGTAAAGAACCACACAAAGGGTTAGCGGCCAAGCCAATGCCTCAGTCATGCTGACAATGAATTCCATCCATTCCATGGGGTTATCCTAAGTTTTGAGGTCCAACTCCGATTTCAGGCGGACCGCTTTTTGGCGTCGCCTGGAACGACGTGTTAGTCTGTAACCGCTCGAAATTGTGCTCAATCATTGGTAATGATCTTACCTTCCGCCCAGAAAGCCCTAACCTTTTCCCACCAACGCTTGCTCTCCGGCAGCAGAAACCGCTCGAACTGCTCAGGGGTGGTGTCTGGCCTATGGAGGTTCGTGTTTTGAAGGTCCTCAAGTAACCCAACTGTTGCAGCTTCTTTTACATATCCACTTCCTTCGATGTTCAGCCGCTCAATTACTGCGAAGATTCGCTTCAATGTTTGCTCATCACCAGCGGCCAGAAGGCTACACATATGGCGGGCGAAGCCTCCAAGCACCACGTAATGTGGCAAGTTTGGTTCATCCACCCATTCCGCTTGGAATTCCGCCCACTCTTCAGTAAAGGCTGGGCTCACTTCTACAAGGAGTGGGATCATATCTTGTGCTTCGATCACATAAACCTTCCTGTGTGGCACTAACGTTTGGGTTGAGCTGACGGCGCCACCTGAAGTTGACCGTCAGGCCGCATGCGTTCTCGACGTCCGCTCGAACCCCTGGTTGGCCAGCCCTATTTTAATAATATGTTGTCACAATACGTTCGTGACATTCGGTGCATTTTGGGGATGAGTAGTAAAAGTAAAACAAAACTAAAACCACTAATACCCAGGGAGCGATCATGAGGCCTCCCATAAATGCCACTACGACAAGTGGTAATAAAATTACTCCCAGAATGGCCGCTGGCCAAGAAACAGAAGTGTCATGTTTTTGATGGTTGCTGCAAAACGAGCATGTGACCACATTGCATTTTTTACATAAATTTTTTGCTTCTAATTTTTGTTGGCACACTGGGCATGATTTTACAGAACAGTCTTCGCATATGAATTTATTTGGATTGTGGGCAATGAGTGAATAGATACCAAAGCCAACCATAAAAATGCCCATTTCAATTCCCAAAAGCCATGTGAATGGAAAGGCCAAAATAAATAGCACCAAGGCGGATTTTCTTCCGTTCCGCCCCTTTTTGTCCTCTCCACATTTTTGGCAAATTGGCATATTTTGATAATTCTCGTTTAGAGGACCAACGTCTGCAGTGAGGGGCTGGAAAACCGCCAGGTTTTACAGACCGCTCTAATGCATTGTTAAATGTTGTTGATATTCATTGCGGCAATTGCCAGTACAAGTAAGGCTACAAAAACCTGAAGCAGTGCGTAAACTACTTGCCTGTTATACATTCTCGCTGATGTTATGTGGCCATGAAGAGGATCTTTTGTAGATTCTTCGAATGCTTTCAACGTTTTCTTTTTTTGATACCACGGTACTACTTTTTTGATTTCATCTACAATCGTAACGAAATCTGCCTCCAAACCCTGAGCAATTGCTTCCTCAATTATTGGTTCAACTGTTTCGATTACAGCGACATTAATACTAAGCTGTGTTGCGAGATATTTTTGTAAAAACCCAAACACGATTGAGATAATAAGCAATAGAATCATGATACGGGTCGTTTCACTGCCAAAGATGTTAGATATGCTCTCAATATTTGATATGAAAAGTGCTTGGGTTCCGGGGACAGTTTATACAACTATTGTCGAACATGGGTCAGTTCCCCATCTCTTTCGCCTTCTGCACCTTGAAATCTCCAAACTAATCACTATAAGGACCGAGAAATCGTTCACCGTTGAAATGGATCAGGTGGGATGGTGCATCGGCCACCCAGACCTCTGTTTCCCAAGCGATTTCTCCGATATATCGGCTCATAAGGGTACGGTTCGGGAGGGCGGTTACATAAACGAGGCCGGCCTTCGAGTCGGCGAAAAGCTGTGATAATTCCGCGTGTCTTTTGCCGTCAACGGGGCCATGGCTGGTGACGGCTTCGACCAGCAGCAGCCAGTTTCTTTCCGGACAGTACAGGACTACATCCGGCATTTTCCCGTGGGAATCGACACTGGCGCCAAGCTCCGCCAACAGCGGTGCGTCGAAATATCCCCATTTGTCTCCGGTATCGCCGGCATAGATCAGCATGCCGCCGGGAACAAAACGCGGGCCGAATTCTTCGATGATATCGCGGATCAGCTCACTGTGTTCGCCCGGACTGAGGGTGATTTTCTTCCCTTTGGCGATTTTGACCGGAATCCTGTTCTGGTCGCGCTCCATGGCGTATCGCGCCGAAAGCGTTTCCTGTTCGGCTAGGTAGGCGGTCAGCTCGTCATGCCAGGCAGGCGTGCCGAATGAACGAAGCAGCCTCAGGACCGTATCTTCGATCCGATAGACAGTCTTCGGGCTGTTTGTCTGTCGGTCCGGTTTGTCGGGATTATAGAGTGCGATTCCGGCATCGACAAACTGGTGCATGGTTTGCCGTCTCACGGTTTCCCGTGTATTCGGGGCATAATCCTTCTTGTAATGGCGCCGCGCCCAATCCATGATCGGGGTTATGCCCATCAGCGGTTTTTCGGCCTGCTTCCACGGTTTGGCCGGGGAAAGGTTGAGCAACGCCAGGAGACATAAGGCTGAACGTTCGTTCTGCTGCGCCCGGGGCATCCCCAGAGCAGTTAGAATATTGATTGCATCCTTGAGATGCTTGTGGCTATTTGTCTGGTTCACGCGGTAATTCTCTTAATTTCTTCGTCGATCATATCCTGCGTTACCTCACCTTGCGTCATGGCCCATTCGCCAAGCTCAATCAGCGCCTTGCGGTTTGGATATTTCATCCGCTTCAAATCTGTTGCGTTAACCTGGGTGTGCCCGCTGAACCGCCTGAAATTATCGTCAACCGCGGTCGAGTTGAGAAAGACCGCAAGCCCCCTTGCCAGTGCTTCCGGTAAAGGTTTTTTACTGTCATGAAAAAGATTGAGGTGATTTTCTAAACCGAGATCTTCCGCTTCTCCGAAAACGGCGGGATCGACGACGCTGGCGACTATTCTTCGTTTCTCTTCCTTTGACGAAAATCGGCGGACCACCGTATAGAAACCGTTCGGGTAGAGCCATTTCCGGGTATCTCGATTGGAAACAATCGCATTTGGTTTTTTCCCGCCCTCTATCGGCCATTGGATGGACTGTCCCTTAAAATGACAAGGATACAGCAATGGAACCGTGCCGTTTTCGGGCATATCCCGAAGATGTTCTTTCATCCGAAAGTCCACAACGGGTCCGGTAGAGACCTGGATACCAAGGTCGGAGATAGTGCTGGAGACGGCTTCGGAGGCGTCCAAAGAATCGGCATCCGCCGAAGTCGGGATGTGAATGAAAAGCTCCCGGTCTCCTTCCCTGACTATCTGTTTGAAGGGGTATCGCGACAGGGAAATATCCGAAAAGCTGTCATCGGTTGAGGTCGATATGGCAACATCTTCCTGCCGGCCGCCCTTTTCGCAAACGACAATAATATTTTCCTGCAGGACCTTGTCGTCCCTGAAAGCCTTATTCCTGGAACCGAACAGATGTATTCGCCGCACGGCTGAATGCTTCAGGATGAATTCCCTGAATGGCCGGTAGTAAGGGCCGTTGCAAAAACTTCTGGGAATAATCGCGACCAGATAACCGCCATCCTCCAAGAGCGGCAAGGACAAGGCCACAAATGCCGAATAAAGATTAACGGTTTCGATTCCGGCGGCACGCAGGCAGATCCGATGGCGGGAAGAACTTGAGATCTTCTTGTAGGGGGGGTTCATTATACAGTGGGTGTATTGCCTGGTATTTTCAGCCCACAGGCTGTTAAGCGAAGCAATCTTTCTTGATGCTTCAATGATGAAATCCTCTTTGAATATCCGCCAGGCCAGGGGTCTGCCATTTTCCGCGGCCGTTGTTTTGCATAATTCAAGATTATTTTCCAGGTAGGGCTGCATTACCTGATCTATTTCGTAGGTATCGACCTCGATTTGACCGGTGGAGCGGTTTTGGCACAAATGTTCGATAAAGGCGGAGGTCAGGCTGCCAACTCCGGCGCCGGGGTCAAGCAACTTGATATCATCCCGCCTGGAGGTGGCGGGAAACAAAGCGGCCATAAACGAGGCGACAGACGCGGGAGTCATGAATTGGCCGAATATGCTTTTTGTTTCAACCTTCAGTTTACCGGTCGCAACTTTTCTCGACGCATCGGCCCGCGACAGAAGATCCAGCGGTGCACTCAAAAAAACTTCAGGCATTTTGAAACCCCGCTATCTGTTCTCTTGATCTGTTCATCCTTTCATTCATCCAGCTGTACTCGATCCGGTTCAGGTCAGTTTTTGACTTTTAGCAATTTACCAACTCAAGAAACCTCTCCGTAAAACATCTTGAGTGATCAACCACCAATACAACCGCAATCTAACAAATTGATTTTTTAATGGGAAGGGTTTTCGGGACAGCTGCGGATACTGCCGGGGCGGACCAGGGTGGGTTGGTACAAATACAACGGGGACAAGGGGGGACAAACGGAGTTAGCTTAATAACTTAATCTTGTTTTATTTCACATCGGATATTAAGGGCCAAAAGTGGAAAGTAATTTCCACTTATCAATTTATCTGTTGAATGGATCATTTAACAGGTCAAATGAAAGCAACCGGCGACCGAACCGTTCCCATCGGCAAGACTGTTGAAGCGTTCCACTGCTTTTTGGGTGGGAATGGCCTCAACCTCGATGCCGAGTTCCCGGCATTTCTCAAGCACCTCCGCCGAGACCTTCATCACCCCGCTGTTGCCGGTGCCGACGATCAGCCGACCGGGCTTCTCGTCCAGCAATCCCTTGATATCATCCGGGACCAGGTTGTGCCCCTGTTTCCGCCACCAGTCGGCCTCGATCCGGCCGTCCGGATGGATGATCAGATCGGAGGTGTACTCCCGGCCGTTTACGGTCATTCTTCCGAAGGAATATTGCTCGATCTTAAGGTCCATAAGGCTTCCTGAAATGATTTCCCGACTCCGCTCGTAATTACGGAGAAGTTACGGTTATTAAAGTTCCTGCCTAACAGATACACTTCGAGCCTTCTACATTCAACCCTTTTCTGGGCTTATTGTCAGATAAAAGGAATGAAGCGGAATTCGGAAGCGAAGGGAAAATCCAGGGATTCCGGCTTAAAATCCGCCGAAATGACGGGTTTCGGAGCGGGTTCAGACCCACTATCCCCGACATACCGACAGGGGCTGAATATAACTGGACAGGCCTGCATTTTTTCATTATTCCGAAGAATCGATTAAGAATTGCTTTTCACAAATTCCCGGCTCGGGACCAGTTGCGCCTGCGCCATTGCGGCTTAAAACATGCCGGGATGACGGCTTAAAAGGATTGGGAATGGAAAAACTTCACCAGCGGGATATGTCATGAGAAAATCGGTAAAAGCGGCCCTTCTCTCGGGCCTGGTTCTTCCGGGAATCGGCCATTTCTACTTAAAGAGATTCATAACGGGCGCCCTTTTGCTCTTGGCGACACTCGCTTCGCTTTATCTGATAATTACCGTGGTAGTGGAAAGGGCGATGGAGATAGCCGCAAGGATCGTGAAAGGAGAGGTTTCTCCCGATGTCGCCGTTATTTCCGAAATGATACTCCGCATTGAATTGGCATTCGCTCCACTGCCAGCCGACAAGGTACTAATTTCATGTCCCAATCGCCCAGTCAAAACCGTGAAATCGTCATTCGGGGGGCGAAGGAGCAC
>JAWOIQ010000061.1:0-36856 GCA_046484585.1 Desulfurivibrionaceae bacterium | reverse complement strand
TGTGGCTTAAACATTGAGTGTCGTTCATGAAGCCTCCTTTTTCGTGACTTTCAGCGGTCCACGATCAAAGAGGCTTCATTTTTATTCTGGAACTGTCAAACTGTTATTGTCCCCCGGCAAAGCCGGGGGTTTACCTTAAGGAAATTATTTGCACAGAAATTATTTTGACAGGTCCTTTGATGTGGATTATTATAGCTATAAAAAGTCACATCATGGAGGTGCGATATGAGAACTATTCAGATGACCCTTGATGACAATCTTGTCAAAGCGGTCGACCGTGTTTCAAAAGAACTCCATACAAGCCGTTCCGCATTCACAAGAAAGGCGCTGCGGGACGCCCTCGTTCGTTACAAAATTGAGCAACAAGAATACAAACACCGTCAGGGTTACAAAAAAAACCCAGTTGCCACTAATGAGTTTTCGGTTTGGGAAACTGAGCAGACCTGGGGTGATGAATGAAACATGGCGAAATACGATGGTATAAATTCGTGTCACCAGATAAAAAACGGCCAGTACTCATCCTGACACGGACTTCCGTGTTGGAATATCTGAATGAGGTTACCATCGCGCCCATTACGACTACCGTGCGTAATATACCGTCCGAAGTGTTCGTCTCGACAGCTGACGGTATGCAGCGGGATTGTGCTGTCAATTGCGACCATTTGCAGACTGTTTCCAAGGGGAAAATCGGACCTTTGATCACATTCTTGCCCCGTACAAAGATGTTGGAGGTTGCACGGGCAATCCGCTTTGCCCTCAATATTTAAGGTAATGAAATTGCTCAGCGAAAGAGAGGATGCTGGTACAAATACAACTTATTTGTCTACCCTTTGGGAGTGGAGAGTGGAGAGGGAGTGGCGAGGGACGCTCTTAGGAAATTAGTGAGTCACCTCCGGCAAAGCCGGAGGCATAAAAATATTTGGGGAGTGGCGAGGGACGCTCTTAGGAAATTAATTAATTTCTATCTCAATCTTTCAGAGTGAATTTTTTGCTCCGGGCAAGGTTCTCGCCTCTCGTCACGGCGTAGCTGATTCCGGGAATACTCATGGCAAAGGCGCGCGCCAGATCGGACAAGGACATGCCCAGTTCCCGTGCGGCCCAAAAACAAACAAGGCTTCTTGCCTTTACCTTGCCCTCCTGGCGGCCGGGCGAAAAAATTTCAGCTACCTCCACTCCAAGTACTGCCGCCGCCCTCTCGGCAACTCGCGGCAAATCATAACCCAGGGCCTTCAATTCATAGCGCCGCTCCAATGCCTCGCCGGCATCGGATAATATCCTGTCGACAAAATCCGATTCGCCCAGGATGCGCTCGTCACTCATCGCAGGGGTGCACCCCATCCGCTTAACTTCCGACCACCCGCCAAGACTTCGGACCAAACCGCCTCCCACCAGATCCGCCCGGCGCCCTTGGTGCAGACCCTCTTCCATGTAAGCGCCATAGGCCCGCCTGGCGCTTTCTAACCTCTTGCCGAAAATGGCCAGTACATATTCCGTATCCTGCCATTCTACCTCGGCATCGCCCATCAGGGCGGCATGGCCGCAATAACGATATCGCTGAAGCCCGGCAAGGTCGGAAACCAAGCCGGCCCGGATGGGATTCAAATGAATGTACCGGACCAATTCCTTGAGATAGAGCTCTTCCTGGCACACGATCGATTTGAAGCGATTCTGGAAAAGCTGGCCGTGACGGTCGTGGCGCCGGTTAAAACCGATGACATAGCCGGTCAGCAACCTGCGCATCAAATTGGACAACGGAATATCGCCGGTCCTGAAAAGAAAATGAGCGTGGTTGGATAAAAAAGCCCATCCATAACAGATAGTACCGGTCTCCGGAAGCAGCCTTGCCAGGCGCTCCAGGAAATCTTCCCGATCCTTTTTGTTTCTGAATATATTCCGACGCTCTATCCCCCGGATCATCACATGATGAAAAACACCGGGTGCGTCAAGTCGGGCTGTTCGTGGCATAAACAGACTCTATCATCATCCCACAGTGCACGTCAACTGAATTATTCAAGAGCGTCCCCATCCCCCACCAGTTCGACAAAATGAATCAATAGAAAAATAACAAGCAGCGTCCCCCTCCTACCCCAATCATAAATGGAAACAAGTTGTATTTGTACCGGCGTCCCCCCCACCCAACAAACTACTGTTTCCGCCCCCCTGTCTGGGACTTAATTTTATTTAATCGGGCAGACGGCCGTAAACCGGCGGCGGAGGATCACCGCCGAGCTTTATATCTAGGGCGGTCTTGTCCGCCAACAGGTATTCGGTCACCGCAATGTTATTCTCTGCCATATACTTCCACCAAGTCAGGGCCTTCCGGGCATCCCCCTCCTTTGCCTCGCAACGAAATAATGTGACGATATCTATTGGTTCCATCCCCTCCGGTGACATTCCTCCTTTTTCCTCGGCGATCCGGAAAAACGGCATAGCCGCCTTGCAGGCCCCCCCTTCGGCAAGGACAACAGCGATATCCAAAGCCACCCGTACGGCGTTTTCCCGGTTAAGCCCGCTCGTCAATCGACTGTACGACTCCATCAACCGTTCAGGTTGAGGTGTCCACAGCTGGCTGGCCGCATTTGTCCAGAGGCCGAGTTCAGCAACGATTAACTCGTAGGTCTCTTCAACTGTCATCGCGTCCGGAAGCCTGTGATAGTATGCAAGTATTTTTTGATAATGTCTTATCGTCTCACGTAACTGCGAATCTTCAAAGTACTGGGATATTTCTTGGGGAGTAGGCCCCGCTGTGCCCGGCCAAAGTTTATTTACAAACATCAAATAGAGACTATTACGAAGTTTGTCTTTATTCGCCGGCTCTGGCTTCATTAAATCAACCGCTGCCTTTAATTGCTCAGGATCAAAGCCAACTTTGTTAAAATAATCATGAATAAGCAAACCCTCACCATCCGGCTCAATCCGGCTGTCGTAGCCCGCAAAAATGGATACCGTCTCCCCGAGGAACAGTCCGTATTCCGCCACCTTCTCAAGTACGGGAAAATTCTCCGTATTAACCGGTGCCTTCACCACTGTCGTGTATTCATTAAATTGGTCCCGATCCATTATTTCCCTCAAAAGCAAAGCGGACGGGTTGACGATGTCAATTTTCTTTTCCGTTTCCAGGATCTGCGGTTGGTAAAAACGGCGTTCCAGATTCTCCGGATCAAACCGCCATTGTTCATCATAGCCGACCAAAAGGAAATCTCCGTGCCATACTTTAAAAATACTTGCTGACGGAAAAACCCGGGAAAAGGTCTTCAAGATAATATTGAAGCTATAATCATCAAGCTCATAGGCATGGAGCCACTGGGTCACCACTCCACCAGTAGCCAACCGGGATTTAACTAGTCTGAAAAATTCCTCACTGAACAATCCCGCCATGCCCTCCTGCCAGACATTGGTGGGCTCCATGGAAATAACGTCGAATTTTTCTTTACTGAGCCGCAGAAAGGTCTTGCCGTCATCAATGACCATCCGGTGCTTCCGGTTTTCCCAGAACCGGCCATTGTCAGCAGCAAAATTCTTCGAGGCCTCAAAGACTTCGGCGGCCAACTCGACGGTTGTCAACTTTTCCAACTCGGGAAATTTAAGAATCTCACCGGAGGTGATGCCGCTGCCCAGCCCCAGCACAAAGGCGTTTCGCGGCGCCGGGTGCAGGAGCATGGGCAGCTGGCCCAGCAGGACCTCGGTTGCGAAATCAGTAGTCATCTTATTGGAGGCATCCGGTTTGCCGTTTATATACATCGACCTGAAGAGTTTTCGGGCGGCATAAAAAACATCCACAACCGTGACCTGGACATCCGGCCCCTGCCGCTCTTCAACTACTATCTGTTGCTCGTTTATCTCCTTAAAAAAATCACTATACGTGATAGGCTGGTCGCCCCCGAAGTTAATCCGACCGACATGGAGCTGTACCGGCGACCATGGCTGCCAGAAGGAAAGATGGGCGGCCAGCATTATCACAGTGATGGCCAGGATCCTTTTGCGACCCTTTTCCTCAAGGACAAAGGCAAGGAAAAAGGTGGTCGCCAGATAGATCATCAGGATGAACTGTATGGTCCGGGGCAGGGTCAAGGTCCTGAACAATATCTGGCTGGTCACTCCTATCCCCAGCAGGGCCCCTAAAGTGTTGACCCCATAAACCATCCCGACATCACGGCCGACCCGCTCACCACCGCCTCCGGCAATTCTCACGCAAAGTGGTAGAATCATGCCTGATGCCACTGTCGGCAACAGCATCAGCATAAAACAGAGGCCAAACTTTAAAATCAGATAAAACGGCCAGGCAGAAGAAGTATGGTCGAAGATCGCCAGAAACCGGTTGATTTCAAACGGCAACCTTCCGTATCCAAAAAGTCCAAGCCCTATCGTAGCGGCGGTAAGAGCAAAAACGAAGGTCAACACCGTGGGCAGCGGCATCCGTCCGATCCAGTGGGACCTGATCAGGAGAGCTCCCAGGCCGATGCCGCAAACAAAGGCGGCCACCACTATGGTGAAGACACTGTGGGTGGCCCCCAGAACGATACCAAAATAGCGAAGCCAGGCAACTTGTAGTGCCATTGCCGCGAAACCGGACAGAGCTGCCCCGATTATGGCCCGGCGAATTGCATAGGGTTTATATTGCCGGCCATCCAGCTCTTCTTCATCCGGCCGCCGGGTAGGGACCTCTACCGCTCCGGAAAAGACCACCTTTCCCCGGTCAAGAAAGTGGGCCACCCCCAGGGCGACCAGTCCGAGACAGATGTTGACAATCCCTGTATAGATCATACTGTGGGTCATACCGTACTTGTAGACAAGAAAGAAACCGCCAATAAGAATGCCGATAGTCGCTCCCAAACTGTTGACCCCGTACAACAGCGAGATGTTTCGCCGCAGATATTCCCTTGATCCGGTCAGATAACGGGTAACCGCAGGCAGGGTCCCGCCCATGGCCACGGCCGGTGCGGCAATCACCAGCGAAGCGGTAAAAAGTTTGAGGGTCAGCAGAGATGAAGACCCCGGTTCAAAAGAAGAGCCGACCGAAATAAATAGACTGGAAACCTGGCTGAACAGGAAAGGAAAAATAACCGCGTAAAGACCGATACCGACTTCAAGACAGCCGAAATAGAGCAGACCATTTCTACCCCGGTCAACCAGCCGTCCAATCAGCATGGCCCCCAGGGCCAACCCACCCATGAAGACCATCAGGACCACGAGGTGCGACAGGGATGTAGCCCCCATCAGGTCAGCCAGGTAACGGGTCCACAGCACCTCGTAGACCAGACCGCAGCCTCCGGACAGGAAGAAGGCCGAGGCAACAAAAAAAACTATGTACCTATCTTTCATTCCTTTCATACCCTTCTGGAAAGTCAGATCCAGTGATCATTCTACCAGTGGCAAGCTGCTAAAAAAGTTGGTCATCCAAATTAGATAATTTTGGTAACGACAATTGTGTCATTTTGAACGGATTATAAAACCTGATCTCCGAGGGGATGTTCTCAACCGTTGCTAATCTTACATCGAATCAAAATAGTAACTTTAATTATTTAGGCAATTAAATCAAATGATAAATCAGGCAATACCCTTAACATTTAATTTGTGGCACCCGTCACCCCGAAGCGGCCCATATAAAATTCATCGAGGCAGACCTCGTGGACCGGACCTTCATTGCCGTCCTCTATCTTTAGATAGCCGGGATTGCCCATCTGAAAACAGCCGCCGGGGATCCTGACAAATTCCATGGAAGTGGTCGGCTCAGTCCAGCTATCAACGAGCGAAGTAACTCTCTTCTGCTCAAGGACGGAACCCTGCTCGGCTTCAACAAGTTTATCCGCTTCGCTGCCCGGCTTCCCAGGGGCATCGATCTCTCGGACGACACAACCGGGGCCGGCGACCAGACCGACAATCAACCAGCCTATTATCTTTTTGCCAATCGGCATGGTTCCTGTCTGCATCCTTGAGCCCTTTCCCAAAAAAAGGCAAAGACCGGGTTTTACGCCCCCCCAAAAAAAACAGGCTACCGCCCCGCTTAAGGAGACAATAACCTGTTTTTTTTACTGATCGGTTCAGACCCTGCCGAACCGGCAGGGTCATGTTTACGGTTTACGGTTTACGGGTTCAGCGGAACTTCGTGCGGCCCGTCGTTATCGTTAATCGTGTACAGCACCGACTGGGTGGCAACCGGGACAAATAACATACCGCGATAGTCACGAATTTTACTACCGGCAGCAATCCCTGCAAAACCGGGGAAATTGGTTTCGTCAGTATCCATGGTGCCACCCACTCCCCATGTTGCCCAGAAGTTGGTCATATCGGCATGTATTGCACTCTTACCGATGTCTTTGGGCGCCTGACCGTAAAAGTTAGCAACAGCACCATTTTTTGTAGCGTCGTAAGGAGCTACATTATAGAGCTTCTCGTTACCCTTACCGTCATTCATCCGATCATTCACTTTGAGGCCGGCACCTGGCACATTAGTTGCCGTCGGTGTAGTCTGAGTGGCCATCAACTGGTACTTCATATGGCCGGGGTGCATAGCCACCCTGAGCCGAGGTATCTGGGCGGCCCGACTTTCATCCATGGCAATCATATCGACTGTATAGCCATGACGCGGTTTAACCGGCCGGCCCTCGCTTCTGAACGTGAAATTACCAGGCGTTCCCGTAACTGGATAATTTGCCGGTCGATTATCATACTGGCCATGACAATGGAGGCAGTTACCGGAGTTCTTGATGGCAATGTTAGTACCATAGTTCGGGATCAAATGGGTATAATTGCCTTCAAACGGATTAGGCGAGTCGGAATGCGCTGCATCGGCAGCCATGGTCAGACTCAGATTATATTTCTTGATCTTGAATTCCGTAAGCGTATTAATCATGTGACAAAAAGCACAGGGCGTAACACCCGGCCGGTTAGAATCAACATTTGAGCTGCCATGGAGAACCTCGCTACGAGCAGGACCCAACTCCTCCCAAACATCTATCTGCGGCTGGGTGTAATTGGTCGGAGCAACGCCGACTCGAAAGTTGTTATCATTATGGCATTTGTAACAGTTACCGCTCTGAACCCGCGAGGTCCAGGTCGGATCACCCTGCCTAAGACCAGGATTGTCGGCATTGACCTTGTCCGGATTCCTGTAATGATGAATTATCGGGATATTCGTGCCATGACAGTCTTCACAGGTCTCCAAGTGATCCGCGGCACCCGGGTTGAGTTGCGAAGTACCGACAAATCCATTGTAGGTTCCGACCGAAGGTACTGAACCAAGGGTGGTACCATCTCCACCGCCAGCAACGGTATGGCAGTTCAGGCAGGTTGCACCGGTAGCTCCATAGAGCGGATTGGTGAATTGAGAATTCGCCGGAGCATTGTCGGTTTTAGTGTCATTATTGGATATGCCATGGACATCTTCCACAACGTCGGGGTTATCGGCAGAGTTATGGCAATCCCAAGTGCCGCAGGAAGCGGACCAGGCGAAATCGGTGGCGGCATGACCGCCGTGCGTGGAAGTGCTCGGACTGACATTGAAATCCTTCGGCACATGGCAGGTGACGCATTTACTGCTGGCGAGAGTGTCGATGGCATTGTAGTTGTCGGCCAAGGGCGGAGTGCCGCCGGCGCTGTCATTGTAATCATGGCAGATGACGCAGCTGTTGTTATGCTCGGCCAAGATATCCTGCCAGCTGCTCAGCGGTCCGTTTATGCCATCGGGATCGGCAAGATGACAACCGGCGTCGCCGCATCCACTGCCGGCCGAACCGTCCTGGCTGATGTCGGTGAGCGGATCGTAGGTGATGGCATGGCTGCCGGCGGCGCCCCGGACAAGATGGCTGTCGAAGTAGGCGCCGGCCCCGTGGCAGTCATCGCAGTCATCGGCCGGTCCGCCGGCGACGAAGTTGCCGGTGGGCGAATTGGCTGCCACCGATATCCGGGTGCCGTCCGGCCCAAGCGCGTCGGACAGCGGCAGGGCATGACAGGATGCGCAGCCGGTGGCGCCCTGGGTGTGGGTCGAACCGCCGATAAAGGCCTTGGCGGCCCCGCCGGTATTGGTGTGGCACCGGTCGCAGTCCTGGGATCTCAGGGTATTATCCAAGGTGGAATCGACCGGGTCGGTGGCCAGTTCGGCACTGTGGTCATGGAGATGGCTGTCGAAGGCGTTGCCGCCGGAATGGCAGACGATGCACTCCTCGGTATGAATAACGGGATCGACCGGGCCGCCGTTGGTGGTGATCTCGGCGGTGCCGCGGAGGTGGTCACCGACGCCGCCGGTATTGCCGTCCTGACCTACACCTAATGGGTCTTGGTTATGGCAGTTCCGGCAAGAATTGCCGCCGTATTCGATTTGGGCCCAGGGGCCGTTATGTACCGAACCGACCACATCCGGGTTACCGGCTGCGCTATAATCGTGACATCCGGCAGCGCCGCAGGTCTTGACGCTGTTGGCGGTCCAATCCCAATGGGTGGAATCGTGGCCGCCGTGGAATTCCACGTACTTGGGTTCGTGGCAGTTCTTGCAGTACACGGTGGCATCGAGAGAGATCGCGGCGTTAACGTCACTCAGCAACGGCGTACCCGCCGCTCCGCTCCGGTTACCGTTATCGAAATAGTCGTGGCACATCGAGCAATCGTTGTAACTGCCGGCCCCATCGATGGTGGTATGCTCGGCGCGAATATCCGCCCAACTGTTAAGCGGAATGCCGTCGCCGTCGGCGTTAAGCCCGTTATGGCAATCTCCGCAAGGAACCGCGGAGGTGGTCTGATCGAGTGGAACGATTGTAGTATTATAGGAAGTATCGGCATGGGAATTGATCCGCTGGAGATGGCTGTCAAACCCCCCGGTATGGCAGATGACGCAATCGCCGCCGCCGGTCTTGCCCAAAGCCGAACCGATCAGGGCGCTGTCGGCGGCATGACAGATCTTGCAGGAGTACTTGGCGTCCGCATTATCGTTCATGTCGTGGACCCCGACGCCGGGCTGACCGGCATCGATTATATTCGCCTCGTTATGGCATTCCATACACTTCTGCCGGGTCGGGGAAGCCGGGGTATAGGGCAGCACGACATTATAACCGGTCGGGGTATGGTCGGGATCCAGATGGAGATACCAGTCGCCGGCGATATTGGGCGGGTTGGCGACAGGACTGCCGGCCGCGCCGTCATGGCACTTCTCGCAGCCGACATTGGCGGGAATACCATTAAAGCCGGTGGCGATCGCGGTATTCATCGTATCGTTCCAGGAATGGCAATCAACGCAGCTGGTTGTCGCGTTGGTGTGGATTGTGATCCGGTCCAGGACGGTGGTGATGACATGGCACGCTCCGGCCCCGGAAGCGCAGTTGGAGGTGGCGCCGGAAGGCAGGGTCAGATATTCATGAACCGGCGCGATACCGCTTACGGTCAGGCTGTGCAGTGAATAGGAGTTCAGGGTGACATGACAGGAGGCGCAGGTCTGGACCAGACCGCCGCCGCCGGCCGTAACCGAGGTGCCGTTGCTGATCGAGGTGGCGGCGCTGCCGCCGTCGATATCGTCGGGCGCGGTATGGCAGGTCAGGCAGTCGCCGGTATGGGCGGTCTTGACAGGAGTGGAGTGAATGTGGAGGATGTCGTAATAGGTACCCATCGCATGGCAGTTGCCGCAATGATCGTCGCCGGCAAAGCCCGAATTCGTGGTGCTGATCTTCTCATGGGCGGGGGCCACGAGAACCTCGGTCATCTCATGCATGGTATGGACGCCGGCCCCGGTATGACAGGACTCGCAATATACATTGACCCCCGCCATCCCCTGGCTGATCTGGGTGGCGGCGGGATCGAGCGCGGTATGACACATGTCGCAGTCGAGATGGAGGCCCATCCTGGTTTCGGGGGTGCCGGCGGCGTGGCAGGTTTCACAGTCTTCGGCGCTGCCGGGTGAAAGTGTGGAGGAGCCGAGAAGGAATTCGTGCGCCCCGGCCACGGTAAGATTGCTCATGCCGTGCATCAGATAGGAATTCTGATTGACATGGCATTTGTCGCAGGTCTGGGGAAGATTGCTGCCGTTAGGGTAACCGTCGTTACTCAGGGGAAGACCGGCGTCGATCACCGCCGAGGCGCTGCCGCCCTGGGGATCGGGGTCCTCGGTCGGGTTGTGGCACGACAATGAGGCGCAGCCATCGACGTGCAGGGTCAATCTGTCGATCTCGGTACCCATGGTATGACAGGATGAACAGTCAACCGCGCCGGAGGTGGAGAGGTTGTTATGTTCGGTGGCCACCCCGTCCAGGCCGGAATCGCCGGTCATGCCGTGCAAACGGTAGGCGCCCTTGCCGGTATGGCATTTCTCGCAGGGCTGGGGCAGATTGCCGCCGCCCTGCTTGCCGTTAAAGACCACGGTCAGCGACGGTTCATCGGCAATCGCTATGTCGTAGACACTCGGCTTATGACAGACCATGCAGTCGTTCTGATCGACAAACCCGGGCATATGGCGAGTCAGGACATCGCCCATGGCCGGAGTCATCTCGGCGTGACAGTCGAGACAATAGTAACCGCTTGTGCTATCGGAATAGCCGGGAGTGGCGGGATCATTCATCCGGTTATGGCGGCTCTGGGTCTGGGCATGGGTCGCGGTTACTCCGTGATAGAGAATCCCGCCGACCAGGGTCAGGTCGATGGCATCCTGATGACACTCGAGGCAATCGACGCCGTTGGAGTCCAGGGTCACGCTCTGCTGGAACTGGTTAAAATTAACCGGGGTTGTAAGCAGATTGGGTTGACTGGTATGGCAGATATCGCAGGATGGATTGTTGTGCAGGCCGAGGATCGGATCGGGCAGCCCGCTGAGATCGTTGCCGGCCGGGTGACAGACCGTGGTGCAGCCGGAGTTGTCGGTCATCGGAATAAAGGTCCCGTAAACCCCCTCCTGGCCGGTGGTATTGATCTCCATGTGGTTGACATAGATCAAACCGTGAATATCGGGCGCCCGCTTGGCGAAGTGACAGTCCACACAGTTGGTGGCAATGCCGGCGGCGACCACATTGGCAATCGAGGCGCCGATCCCGAACTTGTCTTCATTGGTGCCGAAGCGGGAATTATGGTAATGGCAGTTGACACAGGCGCCGGTGCCGTCCTTGACCGTATTGCCCGGCGGGATCGCGGGATCCTTGTCGTGGCGGTCATGCTCGTACTGGATGTCGGACCAGGAGGCAAGAAATAAACCGCTGTCATTGTGGCAGCCGTTGTTGCTGCAGGGCTGATAAGTACCCCAGGACTCATCCAGATAATTGGGGAAGGTGCTGTTGGTTGTATTTTGTGCCACCTGATTGGCCACATTATGATGGATATGGGATTCGAAGTAGCCTGTATGGCAATCGGTGCAGGGTCCGCCGCCGTTATTAGTCGCGGTGGTTCCGTCGATATTATCCATGGTGGATACGGAACCGCTCGGGGCGACCAGCTCGACCATCTTAGTGGTGGCGTTGATCTCGTGGCACTGGGTGCAGGCGTCGTGGACCTTGTCGTCGACGGCGCTGATCGGTACGTTATCGGCTGAACCGGCGGTGGCGGTATGGCAGGTGTTGCAGGCCTTCTGCACATCAATAATCTCCGGGGCGTTCGCCACCAGGGCGGTATGATCACCGGCGGCGGAATTGGCAGTGTTATGGCACCGGCTGGCGCAATCGGTAGCCGGATTATATAATACCGTGCCGTTGTTGGCGTGATGGATAAACGGTTTAGGATGGTTAAGGGTGGTATGGCATTCCGTGCAAATCGCAGCCCGGCCCGAGGCCAGAGTGGCATCGCCGTCAATCCCTACGATCCGGCCATACTGGTTGGTAGTCACATCGACATGGCAGAGTGCGCAGTTGCCGTCGAGGCCGTCGCCGTGGATATCGACGATCACATCGGTATTGGTGCCGTCGGCATGGCAGGCGCCGATGGCCCGGCCGTCGTCGCCGCAGGAGCTTCTGGTCGCGGTGGTCCAGGCGAACTCGGTGTCGATATGGCTGCCGTGGGACTCGGTGTTCTTTTTGACATGGCAGTCTCTACAGGTAACATTCGAACCGCTGGTGATAACGGTTGCAACCGTGGCGGCCAGCGGAGTGTCCGGATCGCCGGAGCGGTTGCCGTTGGTGGCGTAGTTATGGCAGACCTCGCAGACATTGACGCGGTCCTGGAGGCCATCATAGACATCGTGCTCGTGGACGATCCCGGCCCAGGTATCGAGACTGGTGGCGAGACCGTTGTAATCCTGATGGCAGACGTTACAGGCCGAACCGCCGGTGGTCACGTCGAGGGAAGCATTGAAAGCGACACCATGGGTATGGCTATGGCCGTCGAAATGGGCGGCATGGCATTCGCCGCACTCATAAGCCGAATCGGCCAGGATACCGCTGATATTGGCGCCGTTGGCGCTGCCTCGCAGGGAACCGTCCGGGGAAACCCCATCCAGAAGATGGCAGGTATTGCAGCCGCCGGGGTTGTGGGGCTCGCCGGTTGCGACAAAGGGGCCGTTACCGGCCGGCGCGGTATGGCAGCCGTTGCAGTTGACCGTATTGGGGGTGCCGCTTGAGTTAACCACTACCGATAAGGAATGATCGTGGGTATGTCCGTCAAAGTAGGCGGTGTGGCAGCCCCCGCAATCGGTGGTCGCCGGCAGGTTGGTCTGGGCGACCACGGCCCCGGCGGTCAATTCCACCGGCGGGGTAACGGTAAGGTGACATAAACTGCAGTTGTCAGCATGGCCGCCAACCGGCGCATCGGAGTTTTCGACGATCGCGACGCCGGTAGAGAGCGCGGTCAGGGTGCCGTGACAGGCATCGACACAAAGGGCTTTCGGAGCGATAGCGGCATTGTGCTTGGTGTCCTTATTGGCCTCCTGGGTGGCGTCGGGATGGGCCAGGCTGTCGGTGTAGTCGACTCCGCCGTATGTAAGGTTATGGCAGGTAGTGCAAGCAACGGCGGCGTGAAGGGTGCCGTCGCTGGTATAGGGTACCCTGATCTCGGTATTGGCGTTAAGATAGGGGGCCGTGTCGGTATGACAGGTTTTACAATCCACCTCCAGGCCGGCGCCGATATGGGCCTGATCGGGATCGGTACCATAGCCGATGTGGCAGACAACGGCGCAGACGGCGGCGCCGATATCAATAAATGTAGGGGCATGGGTGATTATCGGCTCGCCGCCGGTGACCATCTGATGACATTCATCGCAGGGTCTGTCGCCGGCATCGTGATGGGCGGTCTCCTCGACCGTGCTTTTATAGGAACTGGTCATGGTATGGCAAACCTGGCACATGCCGACCGGTTCGGTCGAGCCGGGGGTCAGATCGGCCGGGCCGCCCGCGCCGCCTGCCACCGATTTGGTACTGAAGAACTTGACCGGCCGGCGCACATTCCTGGTAACGCCTTTGCCGTCGACATAGGTTTCGGTGGTTTTAACCCTGTCGGCCAGCAGATTACCGAAGATAACGCCGAAAGGCACATCCAAGGCCGCCTCGGTAAGATTGCCCTTGACCATCATGTCCCAGGTGGAACCGCTGACAAATGTCATCTTGACTATTTCGTAGGTGTAAGTCGTGGTGATCGCATTGGTGTTCGCGACAAGGATCAGGCCACGGGAATGATCGACGCCCCGCTCTTTCCAGGCAAGGCCGGTGATCGGATCGGCGCCCTTGCCGCCCTTACTGACCCAGTCCTCGGTAGCGGGATCGTAAATGGGGCCGGGGTCCAATACCACCCTGACAACGCTGGCGCCGATGCCGGGCGCTCCCAGGCCGTCTGGGTTGATTTCCGGGTCCTCGGTGGGTAATGCTTCAGTCGCGGGACCGGAATAAGTACCCGTGGCAACAAAGATTGGATCGGTAGCATCCCATCTGATCTGCTCCTGGAAGTGGGGATCGTGGCAGGCGATACATTCGGTGGTGAAGGAATAACTGTTCGAACCGGTGGTGGTGGTGGAGTGGGTCACCTTTTCCGGACCGCGGAAAAGTGTGTTTGGATCGACCTTGACGTGACTGGAGTCATCGCCGGCATGGCAGCGGGTGTAACAGACCCAGTTGTAGACCGATCCGTCCGGATCTGGTCCGGTATAACCGTCCCACCATAGATCGGTGCCGTCGTAAGGGTCTTCGCTATGGCAATGATAGCATTTTATGCCGTTATCCACATTGTGCGGATAATCGAGCCTCAAAGCCTCCCCGTTCCCTGTCAGACAAAGCAACATCAGCAGAGTTCCGAAAACAACCGCCTTGAACTTCATGGTCAATCCCCCTTTTTTTCACTACCCTGACATCTACAGTCAGCACCAACAGACAAAATTCACCGATAACTAATAAAGTCAGAACAAACTTTTAGATTTGGTAATTGCATACTGAATCGAATGATTCATTACGTGAAAGATACTTTTTTGAGCCCCCAAATCGCTTTCCCCCGTATGGTCTACACCTTTTTTACTAGATCGCGGACCCCACTCTGCGACTAAAGATGTAGACAGTTAAAAAAATGTTACCAGAAATCATCTTCTATTTGCAAGTATTATGTCTGAAATCAGTACAAAATATTATCATCCTCGGTGCCAACCGAATTGACAGGCTTTTCCGGGCCGCCGATGAACCAGGGAATCTTTACGCCTCACCGCAAATTAGCCCGAAAGGTTGACGGCACTAATCCCGGCCTCTCACTGTTCCCGCTGAAAACCGGCGGGCTCCGGCCGGGTTGGCCCAGGCCGCGAAAGTGAGTTGATCGCTTTGGTTTCGCGGCCGAAGTTGCCTCCTGCACCAGACCTGGAGATCCGGCTGCCGGCTGTGGACAAGAGAGGGGGAGATGACTGCCTCCGACTTGCAAATGAAGTTTTAGGTTTAACGCTTCGATACTACTCGGATATTCCGGCTGTCTTATGCCCCATGCGGATAGGTCGACAGGCTTAAAAGACCCCCAAATATTTTCAAAAAAGGGCTGAATTTTGCCGGCAATCGGATTAGACAGTATTCACGTTTATTCAAGGATGAAAATATGCGTGAAAAGGAAGTGGCTCTTAATGAAACTCAGCGGGCTGTTTCCCATTCAATACAGATTTCTGTCATTTCGAATCTAACGTGAGTAATCCTATCGCACCTAAAACAAAAGATTTCTCCCTGCGGTCGAAATGACATATGCCAGAAGACAGGAGTCAGAATCCAAGAGAAAAGCTTTAAAATCAGTCATTCTGGCTTCTGGCTTCTGGCTTCTGGCTTCTGGCTTCTGGCTTCTGGCTTCTCACCATGGAATGCCACTATGACTCTGATTCATTTTATGACAGCAAATCAATACCAAAAAACAAGCCAGAAAGTTGAAACGCATATAAAGAACCTCTTCAATAGCTTGAGCTAAGTATTCTATAACCACTAAAATGAATAAACCGGAATTTGTCCGAAAACCCCATAAGATGTTAAGCGAGGAACCCTTTTTTTTAAGGGCCTGGACCCGCCAACTGCTGAACGAACATCAAGCAGTCTGCTATCAATACGGCCTCACCCTGAGCAGGCCGCTGATCGAACTGGTTGACGTTTCAAGTTATTGGGGTAAATGGCTGCCCTCGGCCAAAACCATCTGCATTTCGAAGCGGCTGCTCCTCGACCACCCCTGGGATGCGGTGGTCAATGTCCTCAAACATGAAATGGCGCATCAGCTGTTAAGCGAAGAGACGGGCAGCTCCCGGGGCCATGGCCCGGACTTCAAGAAGGCCTGCGAGAGACTCGGCCTTGCCGCCGGCTACCGTAACGCCACGGGTCCGCTTCCCTCGTCCGGCCGCAGTGGTGACCCAGGCCGGGCAGGCGGAGAGAAGGGACGCAAAATCGAGAAGATCCGCAAACTTCTGGCCCTTGCCGGCTCCGCCAATGAACACGAAGCCCTGCTGGCCATGCGCAAGGCCCGGCAGATGATGGAGAGGTACAACCTTACCGAAAATCTCGAAAGCGGCAAAAAGGAGTCCCCTTGCGTGAACCTTTTGATCAACCTCGGCAAAAAACGGCTGCAAAGCTACCACCGGGCGATCTGCGCCCTGCTGATCGATCACTTCAGGGTGGAGATCGTCATTACTCCGCTTTTCGACGCCCGGGAACTGACCAGCTACAAATGCCTGGATATCATGGGCAGGAGCGACAATGTCCGGATTGCCGGCTACGTATACCATTTCCTGATGGATCGCCTGCCCTTGATGTGGCGGGGCCAGAAAGCCGGCGGCCGCGCTCCTAAATACAGCCGGAACTCCTACTGGCTCGGGATATTGAACGGTTTCAGGGAAGGCCTGGCCAGCGAAGGAGAAAAGGGGCGGCCGACCGCCGAGCCCGCTCCCGGAGCGGCGGATCGGCAAGGAAGATTGCCGGCCGTGACCGACGATCCGGCGTTGCGGCGCTATGTGGGGGCACGCTATCCGAAACTTAAACGCGGCCGAAAAAGAGGGGCCAGGGTGGACCCTGACAGTTACGAGCAAGGATGCCAGGCCGGACGGCGTCTGAAGCTCCGCAAGGGGCTTGAGAGCAATCCTCCGGAAGAGCGGATGCTCCCGGAACCGCCTTCGGTTAGTGGTTAGGGATTAGGGGTGAGGGGCGGTCCCGTGCGAAAATCATTCCGCCTTGATGAATTCGCAAAAAGTCAAACCCAGCTCACCCTGAGCCTGTCGAAGGGTTCGACTTTTCACGACGCCATCGACCTTAATTCATAACAAAATAAGCGAGTCAGCCGATGACCAAGAAAAATCTGGAAAGAACAGCGATCGTAACTGCAATTCTGCTCGCGACGGCCCTGTTTTACTTTTTGAATCTGGGCCAGTATCTCACCCTCGATTACCTGAAGGAATCCCGGGAGTATTTCGCCGAGCTGTACGCCGGGCACCGCTTGGCGGTGATCACCGGCTACGCGGTCATCTATATAATCGTCACCGCCCTCTCCCTGCCCGGCGCTGCGGTCATGACCCTGGCCGGCGGGGCCCTGTTCGGTCTCGCGATCGGCACCCTGGTGGTCTCCTTTGCCAGCACCATCGGCGCCACCCTGGCCTGTATCGTTTCCCGTTTCCTGCTGCGGGACTGGGTCCAGACCAGGTTCAAGAAACAGCTTTCCGCCATCAATAAAGGCATCGAGAAAGAGGGGGCCTTCTACCTTTTCACGATGCGGCTGATCCCGGTTTTTCCGTTCTTCATAATCAACCTGGTCATGGGGCTGAGCGGCATGAAGATCCGCACCTTTTACTGGATCTCCCAGCTGGGGATGCTGCCCGGCACGCTGGTTTACGTCAATGCCGGCAAGGAACTGGCCCGGATCGAAGCCTTGAAGGACATCTTTTCGCCGAGTCTGATCATCTCATTTGCCATTCTGGGCCTGTTCCCGATCACCACCAAAAAAATAATGCAATTTTACCGGAAGAAAACCGGCAAAAAGACTGAGGTGGCGGATATTTCGCAAACCGAAGGCTAAACCCTTCAACCTTCGCGGCAGCTGCTCCCCGAGGTTTTTCGGGATTTTCCCGGGGCCGCGGCTGCCCTCTTTGACCGTTGCGCGCCGGAATTGATGGCGTCGCAAAAAGTCGAGACTGCTATAATGTCATTTCAACCAACTGGAGAAATCTTAATAGTTCCAATGGGTTAAAGCTGAGTCAAGCAGCTTGTCTGTTCAAACGAAACCCCTGTGGGTGTAAAGAATAAGATTTCTCACACTGCATTCGAAATGGCTGCTTTATTCGACTTTTTGCGAGTTTATCACATTTGACAATTTAAGCCGAAACGTTTACAAATCGGCTTTTCCACTCTTAAAAAAACCTAATCCGTGAGCGTTAGGGGAGTCCGGCAAGCACCGGTTCCAATCAGCCACAAACGGTCTGCTAATGGACAAAGCGCTTAACAGCTGTCTGGAAAAATTAGCCAATCTGCAAATCTCTCCGGAGAGAGACAACTGGGGCAAAAGCACCGCTTTCCAGTACCCCGGCAAACCGCTGCTGCTTCTTTCCGTGATCGATCTGGCCGCCATCGGCGCTTTGAAAGAAAATCTCGTGGAACTCTCCCACGAACTTGCCGAAACCTATAATCGCTACTGGGAAACCGTCTCCCCCTCGGTTTCCGACAACAGGCTGGCCGCGACTTTTCTCGAAGTCGAAAAAGAAGGATTCTGGAAAATGACCGGCCTGAAAGAAGCGGCTGGACAGCAACAGATCGACACCATGGGGCAACTCCACAATAGCTACCTCGGCGCCATAATCGACCCGGCCATCCTCCCCCTCCTGACCGATCAGAAATCCAGAAAAAAACTGCGGGAAACCTTGATTTCGAACTACTTCGCCTCCGAACTCCATCAGCCCCTGATGGACATTGCCCTGATAAATCACGCCGCCGCCATCTACCGCAAGGAGTTATTGAGCGAGGCGGTGGCTCCGACCATAAAAACCGGACGGGGCGAAGAGATAAACCGGAGAATAGCCGCCCTCGGTTTCGACTCGGCGCTCCTGGAACTGTATGGACATCGCTGCGCAATCTGCGGCATTAAAATGATGACCCTTGAAGGACAATCCGCCGTCGGCGTCAATCGCATTATCCCCCGGCGGATCGGCGGCAGCGACCATCCGAACAACGGCCTGGCCCTATGCAGAATGTGCGGCTGGTCCTTCGACAATGGCTTGATCGGGATCGGCGAGAAATATGAAGTGTTAATCCCGGCCGCGATAAGGCTGAACGGAAATCTGCCCGCCCACATGTTGATTTTCAAAGGCAGGAGCATTACCAGAATCAAGCCGGAGTCGTTCCGTCCATCCCAGGATAATCTTTCCTGGCACCGGCAAAATATCCTGAGAGAATAACCGACACTCAGCCCTTTGCCTGAATCCGTGAGCGTTCGTGAGCGGTGCAGATGCAAGGCGGCAACGATGTTGATAATACTAATGGTATATTAACGAGTTGCCGACGCCGCAGATGCGCCGTTATCGGGCGCCCCGCAGGGCGGCGGGGTGAACCCTGGCAATCCAGGGGAAAACGATTATCTAATGTAATTACAAACTGATAAGTGAGATTCCCACGAAGCCCCAAGCGTTATCCGATTAAATTCCTGCCTAACTTCCCCCGTGACTTTATGCGAGTTTGTCATTTTTTGAACTTTTGCGAACTTGTCCATATTGACATCCATATTTTTATAATTATTTTTTCCGGAAAATGAGAGAGCGGATTTGGCAATCGGCAAGCTGCCGGAATTATTCAGGTTATTACAGACACTTACAAACACATCGAATCCAAAACACCGAAGCCCGAATCCGCTGCCTGAAAAACCCATTCAATTTGAAGGAGGACGAGCTATGTGGACAAGATTAAGCGACATTGACAGGATGTTTGGAGCCATGGATCAGTTTCGCTCCAGAATGGACAGACTGTTCCCCGATCTCAACCGGCCATACCGGGAAGAATCCGGCTGGTACGCTTCAGACGGTTACCCCCGGACAAACCTGTATGACACCGGCTCCCAACTTGAGATTAAAGCCGAAATGACGGGCATGGCCAGGGAAGATATCAATATAAGGATCCAGGGCAACTATCTGGAGATAAGCGGCAACCGCAAAGCCGATGCCCCTGAAGGCTATAAAACTCACCGCATTGAACGGGAGCCCATTTCATTTACCCGGAGTTTCACCCTGCCTTCCGAGGCAGACGCCGACAAGGCGACGGCGAGCTTGAAAAATGGCATACTGACCCTGCTTCTGCCCAAAGCCGAAGCCGCCACACCCAAAAAAATCGCTGTCAGCTGACAAATAAGATTTATCTATCGAAAACCTGAATCCGTAAGAACTCGAATATAGAGGAGGTAAAGTCATGAGTGAGAGCACCGCGATTACCAAAAGAAAAGAGACCACACCGGAGAGCCGTCACCAGCTCCCCGCTTTCGCCCCGGCTGTGGATATTTATGAAAACGAGGACGAGATTCTCCTGCATGCCGATATGCCCGGAGTTGACAAGGGAGACATTACCGTCAACATCGACAACGGCACGTTGACCATCAGCGGAACTCGCAACCTCGAAGTATCCGGTGCCATCAGTTGGGAAGAGTTCGGCGATGTGGAGTTTTTCCGTTCCTTTTCTGTTCCGCAAACGATTGAAGTCGCGAAAGTACACGCCGAACTGAAGGATGGCGTTCTGCGCCTGCACCTGCCGAAATCGGAAGCGGCCAAACCCAGGCTGATTGAAATCAAGGCCGACTGAGCGATAACCAGCCGATCAAGCGATCAGGTTAGGATCAAGTCTTCGGCTTCCAATCAAAAAGGGCCCAGCGGTTATGATTCAACAGATGGGCCCTTAATCCTGCATGGTGCCTAGGGCGAGAATCGAACTCGCACGGGGCAAGCCCCGAGGGATTTTAAGTCCCTTGCGTCTACCAGTTCCGCCACCCAGGCAAAATCTTCACAAAGCTTGACAGCAGAGGATTTATATCATCACCCTACCCAAAAAGCAACTTCCGATTTAGTTTCAAAATTACCGACGAATTTTCAAGGAACTATTTGTCGATACGGCCAGAGACGGCTCCTGCGCCCTTATTCGGCTGGCGGGGAGTTTTTCTTTTTACCTGCCCCGCCGCCAAGCATCAAGGCCGCGGCAACCAGCCGGATGGCGCGGAAGACGAGAGTTGCCCCGAAAGCGGCGGAGCCTATTATAATCGCTTTCCGCAGAAAGGGGTTTTCTCCGCCTTTCCCGCTCATCCCCTCTCCTCCCGGCAGGGATCCTGATGAATAATGATATCGGCGCCCGGAGCAATCTTGCAAATCTCGTTCTCCACCTCCTTGGCAATCCGGTGCGACTCGGCCAGGATCATGTCCCCCTTCATTTCAAGATGCAGCTGAATAATCTTGGTCTGGCCGGAAAGGCGGGTTCGGATGTCATGGACTCCTTCAACCCCTTCGTTTGCCATGGCAACCGCGAAAATCCGCTTTTCAAGCTCGGGCGGCAACTTGCAGTCCAACAGAAACTGGCTGGAATCGTAACCGATCCGCCAGGCGTTATAGAGAACCACCAGCGCGATCGCGATGGCAATCAGCGGATCGAGAGCCACCCAACCCATGGCGGCCAGGGCCAGAGCCAGGACGGTACCCATATTGGTGAACAGATCGGCGGAATAGTGCAACGAATCGGCCTTAATGGCCACACTGCCGGTCCGCCGCACCACCATGCGTTGAAACAAGACCAGGCCGGCGGTAAGCAGCAGCGCAAAGATCATCACCCCTACACTGAATCCGCTGACCTCAAGGGGAAGAGGGTCGATGACTCGCCTTACCGCCTGGATAAGAATGAAAAAGGCGGAGCCGGCAATAAACAAAGCCTGTCCGAGGCCGGCCAGGTATTCGGCCTTGCCGTGACCGAAGGGATGATCGCTGTCGGCGGTTTTCTGGGAGTAGCGGATCGCCAGCAGATTAACCGTCGAAGCGGCCCCGTCAAGCAGGGAATCAGCCATGGAGGCCAGCACGCTAAGGGAACCGGTAAGCAGCCAGATCCATGTCTTGACCAGCAGCAGAACCAGAGCGACAGCCACCGAGACCACCGAAGCGGTCCTGATCAGATGCGCATTTTTGATTATGCTATTATCAACGTCGGTCATTTTAACTTATCAAGTTTAATCCGATGTTTATTGAACTTTTTGCTTAGCCACCCCTGACTTTTTGCGGGTTTGTGTCAAACCCCATGACCCTGCTCGGCGAAGGACTGAACCTGATAAGTTCCGACCGCAAGCTTGCCCCGGCGCCATTCGTCGACCGGCAGACCGGCTTTCAGACACAGGTGGGAGAGAAATTCGGCAGGATCGGGGAGCTGTTCCCATACCTGGGGTAAAAAGGTGGCCGTCGCCTCCCCCAGTCGAATGATGACGCCATCGACGCCCGGACGCAAGCGGCCGACAAGATCATTACCATCATCATAGTGCATGGGTTGCGGCTCTGAAAGAACGCTGACCTCGATATCGATCCGGGCCAATTCCTCTGGCGTTACCCGACTGAAACGGTAATCGTTGAAGGCGGCGTTGACCGCGTTTTCCCTCACTCCGTCGATCAGGGGCTGCATCCCGACCAGGCTGCCGATACAGCCGCGCAGCTGCCTCTCAAGATGCAAGGTGACAAATACTCCCAGTTTCTCCCGGAATACCGGGTCCCGCAAAACTTCCTTTGCCACTTGCGGCTCTTCGGTCGGGACGGGAAGGTGCAACTCTTCCATTATGGCTTTTCTGGCAGTTTCAATCAGGATTCGACCCTGGGCGTCATCAAGCCGCTTCGTCATCTATTGATCTCCCTGGAATTCAGAATTGATGGCGTCGCAAAAAGTCGCCAGCTCCCGCGTTGCTGCAAATTGTCTCGTCATTGCAGCGTACTGAAGTACGCTTCATTCCTCGAAATTCGCGCGCCTTGGATCTGACGATTTTTGTTTAGCCATCCCGAGACTTTTTGCGACGCCATCAAAATTGAGGCCACCGCCGGCAGAAAAGTTTTCAGGGCACTCCTTCCGGAATCCGGCCGGTGGCAGCAAACACCGGGCCACGTTTATCTGAACCGATCACGGGATAAGCCGCCCAGGATTGGCCAATCTCCCAGCCGGCTAGCGATTACAGGGTGGTGGAGATGCTTACAAAAAAAACCTCCCGTCTTTTCGCAAAAGACGGGAGGCCGTGGTTTTTCTAATAAATATCCAGTTGCTGAATCAGCCGCATCCGGACCCGCAGCTGCCGCTGCTGCAACTGCCACCGGCGCCACTGACCGGGATAGTGGATGATATCGAGAATCCGGATCTCATGCCGCTCTCGACAAAATCAACCTTGATATCTCCGCAATCCTTCATCAAGTCATTATCCACCAGAAAGGTGAGTCCATCCTGTTCCATTTTCGTGTCGTTATCTTTTGGCTCATCCAGAGCCAATCCCAAAGAGGGACCAGCTCAGCCGCCCTGCATCAAGGCGACCCGTAAAGCGGAATCGACACTGTTCTGCGCCATGTAATCCTTCAGATTGGATACTGCCAAATCGGTAACTTCCAACATTTTCAAACCCTCCAACTGTATTAATAGTATAAAAACAAAATTTTAATGCCCAAGGCAAAAATAAGCATAATAACTTTCCCGACCATGCTTTACAAAAAGTCAGGAAATAAAACCAATATACCTATACTATATATATCCCTTAGGGAAACTGTCAATGATGTGTCTCAAGAAATTATATAAATAATTTACAGATAATACTTTTTTGCTGATCGTCACCCCGGTTTTCTGATAAAATCATTCATTGAGGCCCAAAAAATTCCTTACCAATAAACACTGGAAATCCAACATGAACAGAATCGTGATCTCAACCGGCGGCGGAGACGCACCCGGACTGAACGCTGTAATATATTCAGTGGTGAAATCCTCTCTGGCCCGGGGCTGGGAAGTCTACGGAAGCAGAAGCGGATACCGGGGACTCCTTGAGCCTGACGAACTGATCAGGCTCACCGCCGATCAGGTTAGGGATATAACCTCCACGGGCGGCACCATCCTTGGCTCAACCAACAAAGGCAATCCATTTGCGATGCCGGTGGAAAACGAGGCCGGCGAAATCCGGTTAAGAGATATTTCCGAACGGATCATGACCAATTTTACCAGAATGGGCTTTTGGTGCCATATAGCGGTCGGCGGGGACGGAAGTCTTGAGATAGCCCACCGGTTCGCGGTTGAGAAAGGGATGCCGGTAATCGGCGTGCCCAAGACCATCGACAATGACCTGGAAGCAACCCAGATGACCTTCGGTTTTGATACCGCCGTCTCGACCGCCACCGAGGCAATAGACAAGCTCCACTCGACCGCGAAATCCCATGACCGGGTCATGGTCGTTGAAGTGATGGGACGGGACTCGGGCTGGATAGCCCTCAGTTCCGGGATCTCCGGCGGGGCGGATGTCATCCTGATCCCCGAAATTCCCTTTAATATCAAAACTATCTGCCGCAAAATCGCCGACAACGAACTTGACGGCAAACTTTATACCATCATTGTGGTAGCCGAAGGGGCCAGTGCCGAGGAGTCGGGGAAAATCCACAAAAAGACGGAACAAAGCGAAATCGGCCGCCAGGAACTCCTGCTTGGCGGCATTGGTGAGTGGGTGGCGGGGAAGGTAAGGGAAAGCTCCGGCAAGGATACCCGATCATTGGTCCTCGGCCACCTCCAACGCGGCGGCTCTCCGACTACCTTCGACCGCCTCCTCGCCCTGCGCTTTGGCGCGGCGGCCGTGAGGATGGCGGAGAATAGCCAATTCGACCAGATGGTATCCCTGGTCAACGGCGAAATGGAAGCCGTGCCCCTGGCCGACGCCATCAGGGAGAGGAAAAAGGTGCCGCTCAACAGCGACAAGGTAATGACCGCCAGAGAGATAGGCATCTGCCTGGGGGATTACTGAACAAACGTAAGCGATCACAGGGCACCGAATCTGCTGTGTTACCGCTTACTGGATGGGAGATGGTCCGAAGCCTTGGCGCGCCTTATCCCGTGATTGGTTACAAACAAACGCTCCCGGGACGCAGATCCGGCGAATTACCCTACCGATGGCGTCGCCATCCCCTGACTTTTTGCGAGTTTGTCATTATTTATAGCAACCAATATGATTTTTTTGATGAATTTTCCGGAAAAAACAACTAAGCTCGGCTTAATCGACATTCATTGATTGTAATCGTTCACCGGGGCGGTCGCCAAACTATCCAAAACCGCCGGACTGTAAACGTTCAGCAGTGGTGCAGATTTGGACAAGCGGACCGGCGCCGCGTACCTCGTGTACGTAAGCCGGGCCGATCATCCGAAGATGCGGTGCTGCTGAACGGTTACCTTTGATTAAAGGCAAGTTGTATGGTATGAGGGTATGACCTTTTCTCAACCGATAAGAGCCGTGAAATGAAAGAAAAAAGAACTAAAAAAATATTACGAATGACCAATCAGCGCAGGGTCATTCTGGAAGAGTTGTCCAAGATTTACTTCCACCCGACCGCCAGCGATGTCTACGACATAGTCAGAAAAAAACTGCCTAACGTCAGTCTCGGCACGGTGTACCGTAATCTTGACCTGCTGAGCAGCTGCCGGACCATTCAGAAACTTGACTTTGGTGAGCCCCATAAAAGATTCGACGGCAATCCCGAACCCCATTACCACATCAATTGCAGCCGGTGCGGCCGGGTTGACGATGCGCCTATCGAATTAAAACCCGAGCTGGAAAAAGAGGCGGAAAAAATCAGCGGCTACCAGATAGACAGCCACCACATCTCTTACAGCGGTCTCTGCCCCGACTGCGTATCCGCTCATTCCGATCAATAGCAGCCCCGCCCCCCGCCGAACCTCCCGCCCAAGATCCCCCGATCAACTATCTTTTGCCCCGCTCCCGTTATCCCCGACAATCTGCCATATACCTAAATCCGTTATCGGGCGCCCCGCAAGGGCGGCGGGTGTATTCCAGCCATCACGGATCACTGTCTATATTTAACGTAAAAAACAATCATATATCGTGAATCAATGCACTAAGCCGTCACGGATTCAGGATATAATCCTGCCATTCCTGGGGAAGCATGGTTTTCTTTCTGGTATTGCACTCCTTGCAGGAGGGAACCAGATTGTTTTTGGTGCTGGCGCCTCCCCTGGTCAAGGGTACCACATGGTCCATGGTCAATTTAGCCGGCGGAGTCTGTCTGCCGCAGTAGTAGCAGCGCCCCTCGCCGATCTTGTTCCGCCACCAGCGGCTCTTGCGCAGCTCCCGTGCCTTGGCCTTCTCACGACGAAGAGCGTCATCATCGATGCCGGCAAAAGATATTCCTTCGTCCCAACTCATCCGATCAGTTCTCCCAAGAGGATCCGACGGACCGCGCCGACCAGATAAAGAGAACCGGCCACACAGATCAAATCGTCGCGGCCGGTGATTTGCCGGGCCTGGTCCAGGGCATTCCCGACCCCATCGACGCAGACGGCTTTCCCTCGATATTTAGCAGGTAAAGCGGCGGCCAGAACCTCTGGAGGCGCGGAGCGTTCCTCTTCCGGTCTGGTAAAGATCAGGATATCGCACAAGGGGGCAACCTTTGCCAGGGAAGAACAATAGTCCTTGTCGGCCATAGTGGCCCAGACCATGACAAGTTTATCGAAATCGTCCCGTCCGCGCAGGTAGCCGGCCAGAGATTCGACGCCGGCAGGATTGTGGGCGCCGTCCAGCAGGTAGCGCCGGTAGCCGGAGCCGCCCAAATCTGCCCGGGGACAGTCAATTTTTCCCAGGTCCGGTTCACTCAGGCAGAAACGCTCCAGACGACCGGGCCAGCTGACCTTGGGCAAGGCGGTCCGGATTGTCTGTTCGGTTACCGGAAAGCCTTTTTCGGCAAGGATCTCCAGAGCGGCGAGGGCAATAGCGCCGTTAGCCAGCTGATAGCCGCCCGCCAGAGCGCTCCGAAGGCCGGTCAGAGAGCCTTTGGCGCCGACACCTCCATATCCCCAGAGGGCGCCGGTTTCAGGCTCATGATTAAAATCGCGGCCAGCCAGATAGAGGGGCGCGTTCCGTTCACGGCAGGTCTTCTCCACCACCTCGAGACTTTCATCCGGCCCCACCCCGGAGACTACCGGGACGCCCGGTTTGATAATCCCCGCCTTCTCGCGGGCCACTTCGGCCAGGGTATTGCCCAGGTGCGCTTCATGGTCCATGGAGACATTGGTGATGATGCCGATCAGGGGAGTAACGACATTGGTGGCGTCGAGACGGCCGCCCAGCCCCACTTCCAGGATAACCAGATCAACCTGGCGCTCGGCAAACCAGAGCAGGGCCAGGGCGGTGGTGAATTCGAAATAGGTGATCTGCCGCCCGGCCAGGCAATCCCTGATCGCGGTGGCATGGCCGGCAAATTCCTGTTCGGAAATATAGGTCTCGTTGATTTTAAACCTTTCCCGGACCGACGAAAGATGCGGCGAGGTATAGAGACCGACTTTGTAGCCGGCCTCGGCCAGAATCGCGAGCAGATGGGCCGCCACCGAACCCTTGCCGTTGGTGCCCGCCACATGGATGAACTTTAATTTTTCCTGGGGCTGCCCGACGCTCTCCAGAAAAGCGCGCATCGAATCGAGCCCCAGCTTGATCTTGAAAAACTGCAGATCATCGAGATATGACCAGGCCTGCCGGTAATCCATCAACCGACAATCTCCAGTTTGGCATAATCGAGATGGAGGATCTTGCGGCCATGCCGGGAGAAAAACACCTCGACGGACCGTTTACCGCTCTTTTTCTCGACCTTGCCCTCACCGAAAAAAGGATGCCTGACCGCGACCCCTTCAACCAGCAGATTGATATCCGCTCTTTTCTCGCCACCCTTGCCCCCGCCCTGCCGGCTGGCCGGGGACGGCCTGTTTCGACCGATATCCGCAACCCCACCGCTTGCGCCGCTGTCCAGCAGGGCCGGAGAAAGCTCGGCCAGAAAAGGCGACATGCCGCCGGCCTGGCTCTGCCGATCGAAGGACATCACCTCCCGGGGATAAGAGAGGTAGAGCATCTTACGGGCCCGGGTGGCGGCGACATAAAACATCCGCCGTTCCTCCTCCCATTCCGCCTTCATAAACGGCTGGCAGGACGGAAAACGGCCGGCGGCCAGGTTGATCACGAAAACATGGTCCCATTCCAGTCCCTTGGCGGAATGGATAGTGGAGAGGATCACCTGCGCCGGCGGGTTGTCCAGACGACCGCCCAACGAATCATCGGTCGCTTCGGGTGGATCAAGGGTGGTATCGTCGATCAGGGACTGCAGGTCGCCGTAACCGGAGATCAGCTGGCGCAACTGGTCGAGATCGCGGCTTCTGGTCGGATAGTCATCATGATAGATCCGCTCGAAAATTTCCCGGTAGTACTCCATCACCATGTCGAAAATCACTACCGGCTCAAGACCGGGAGCCCGCAACTTTGTGAGCAGATCAAGCAGTTTATCAAGCCCCCCCCGCCAGCTTTTGCCGGCCGGGAAATCGCGGACCGCGACCAGGGGATCCTCTGTGGCCCGGATCCGGTCCAGGACATTGCGCGCCGTCTTGGGCCCGACCTTGTCGAGCAGCAGCAGGACCCGGTTCCAGGAGAGACGATCGCCGGGATTGCTGGTCACCCGCAGGTATGCGAGCACGTCCTTGGTATGGGCCGACTCGGTCAACTTCTGCCCTCCCCTCTTTTCAAACTGAACCTGCCGGTTGGTCAGCTCCAACTCCAGCTTATAGGAATGGAAACCGGAACGGAACAGCACGGCAATCTCATCGGCAGGGACATCCCGGTCCCGCAACTCGACGATCCGCTCGGCCACCACGCGGGCCTGGGCCGATTCGTCGTGGGTGCCATTGAGCCGAGGCTTGGCGCCGCCTTCGATATTACTGAAAAGTTTTTTGGTATACTTCTCCTCGGCCTTGTCGATAATGGCATTGGTCAGCGATAAAATCGCCTGGCTGCTCCGATAATTCTCTTCGAGCCGCACTATCCTGGTTCCCGGAAAAACCTTGGGGAAGTCCATGATATTGCGAAAATCGGCGCCCCGAAAACTGTAGATTGACTGGGAATCGTCACCGACGACCATGACGTTGTGATGGCCCGCCGCCACCAGTCTGACAATATCGGCCTGGATCAGGTTGGTATCCTGATACTCATCAACCAGGACATGTTTGAAACGTTCGGCGACTTCCTCGCGAACCTGTGGAAACTCGGTCATCACCCGCCGCAGATTGACCAGCAGATCGTCATAATCCATCAGGCCGTGCTCAAGTTTGAACTTGCGGAAATCATCGAAGATCCTTTCCAGATCCGATCGATATTCATCGAGATGGCTATACTGCTCGGCGATGACGGTTTCGAGGTCGGTACACTTGTTCACGGAACGGGAGAGAAGATTGCAGATCACTTTTTTCGATGGAAAGCGCTTGCCGGAACCGCCAAGCTCCAGAGAGGATTTAATCAGATTGATGATGCCCTCGGAGTCGGAGCGGTCGAGAATCGTGAAATTAGGGGCATAACCGAGATGATGGCCGTAGCGCCGCAAGAGGACATTGGCCATGGCATGGAAGGTGCCGCCGGTGACCTTCTGACTGGGATCGTTGATCAGACCGGCGGCCCGATCGATCATCTCCTGAGCCGCCTTGCGGGTAAAGGTCAGGAGGAGGATATTATCGGCCGCCACCCCCTGTTCGATCAGGTAGGCCATCCGGTAAACCAGGGTGCGGGTTTTACCGGTGCCTGCTCCGGCGATGACCAGGACCGGCGCCCCCATGGAGGTGGCCGCTTCCAGCTGGGCGCCGTTCAGATCACCGGCCCGGAAACTTTCCCGGGCGACGGGATCTTTCTTTTGTGAAGGAAAAAGAGATGGTTGCATTAAAAGAGAGTCGTTTTCAAGGTTGATGGCGTCGCAAAAAGTCCATAAGCAACATTTCTAAGCCAGAGACACTTAACCAATGGATTTTGTCGTGATAACCGGTTGGTTTTTTGCCAGTTTTCCCATCTGGTTATGTCTCGGTAGAAGATCATAGTTTTACCACAGGGGCCAAGGCGGTGCAATGAGAGTGTATCGGAACGAATTGGATTGACGCACTTTCCCCTTCAAGTTATCTTATCGTTCTCAATGCCGCCCATCCGAAGCCAACCAGAAAAGAGACCAAAGAGCAAAAATGACAAGCGATACCTTCAGGGAAATATTCACCGACACGCTGCTGGCCCAGCTGTTCCCCACGGACCGGACCGACGCATTTTTCGAAGCGCTTTACGGCGACATCGAGGAAGGCGTTTACGACATCGCCCTTAGCTATGAAGGTCATGATCCCGACCGGAAAGTTCTGAATTTCAAGCTGAATCTCTCCGAGCGCCCCGGCAAATGCCTGGCCTGTCATCTAACCCATGGATTGCCCGAGGTATTCTCCAGACACCCGATCATCAACGTCGCCGGCATCGTCGCAAAAGTAGACGAACACCTCGGCGACAAGGGGTCCTGCGGCCAATGGCGCCTCGGTTCGACCGAGAACATATCCCGGAAACTCTACGCGGTCCCGTTAACCATCGAGCTTGACTGACGGTGATATGCGGACGCCGGAAGTCAGAAGTCAGGAGTCAGGAGCCGGAAACAAAAAGAAGCGATTAAAAAGTTTTCACCCCTCATCCCTCACCCCTCATCCCTCACCCCTCACCCCTCACCCCTCACCGCCCTTAACCTCACCCAAGCAGCCCGGAAAGCCGAGATGATTTCCCAAAGAGCTCAGCCAACACTCCGAATTGCCCCACATCCTCAGGACGATGGGCATCGGAGCCCAGCGTCAGCGGGACATCGCGCCGCACGGCTTCCTCGATAACAGCCAAGGCCGGAAAGGGCTCCTCGCGCATCCGGCACCCGGAAACATTGACTTCCAAGGCCATGCCTCGTTCGGCCATCGCCGCGAGAATCATCTCAATCTGGCGGTAATGGCTCCGTTCAAAACGGATTTGCGGATGATAACGCAAGACCGCATCGAGATGGCAGACGACCTCGGCCGGCACGGTTTCGACCGCCTCCAGGATGGTATCGAAATATGCCGAAACCACCTTGGCCACCCCGGCTCTGCCAAGAACATCCAGATTATAGGGTTTGCGGCTGACCAAATTGTAATGGCGGTCGCCGATTCTCATGAAATGAAAGGAGACCGCGATCCGGTCCCAGGACCGCTCGGCCAGTTTCTCAAGGATTTCACCGGGCCGCTCGGGATTATAACCCGTCTCTACCCCGAGTCCGATGAAAAGCTCGTCCCCGTACTTTTCCCGCAGCCGGCTGCCCTCGGCAAAATAAAGATCAAAGTCCCCGGGAGTCAACCAGGTCCGCTCGAAGTAACTAATCCCGACCTCGAGATGTTCAAGAAAGAAGAGTCTTTTCAAGCCCCGATCGCGGGCGGCCTTAACGTAATCTTCCATGGAGCCCGAAGCGTGCCGGCAAAGCATGGTGTGGACATGGCCATCGGTTTTCAGATCAAGTTTGAAGTTGAGTCGGGCAGCTTGTCTGCTCGTACGAAACTTATGCTCTGTGGATATAATAACGCCCTCTCCCTGTGTTTTTCCGAAATAAGAAGCTTCCGATCATAAAAAAGGGGCCCGCCTTTTTCAAGACGCGCCCCTTGCCGAACAACTTGAAGAACATCGAGACTCAGGCGTTACCGCGCGGAAAATAATGAACCTCGCCGTTAAACTCCGAAGTGTCGCAAACCCTGCCCAAGCCGAATTCCATATCGCCGTCCATGTTTTCAACCGGCAAGGCAAGAGCCTCGCCATCGGAAAGGTGAAAAACGATGGTGTTCGCCCTGGTCAGATCAACCGCTTTACTGAATATTTTATGTTTCACTGTCTTACCCCGCTATTGTTGCTCTTTTGACCTTAATACAGAGTAGTCACTATTATCCATTTGGCAAGCAAACTCGATAAAAATAAGGAAAGGCAAACCAGGTTATGAACCGGTGTATGGGGCGGATCCGGAATTTTCCAGTCATCGACCAGCCGAATTCTCGTCACCGCCCCTTAAGCTCTGTTTTTCCTTGAACAGGTTGATCAGCAGAACTCCCGCCGCAAAACCGCCAATATGAGCCCACCATGCTATTCCCCCGGCCCCGCCCCCCTCGGTCGTCGCCATATAAGTGGAGAAGCCCTGTATGAACTGAAGGAAAATCCAGAAGCCCAGAAAGAGAAAGGCAGGCAGTTCGATCAGGTAAAAGAAAAAGAAGACCGGAACAAGAGCGAGGATTCTGGCCTTGGGATACAAGAGGAAATAGGCGCCAAGCACCCCGGCGATCGCGCCGCTGGCCCCGACCAGAGGCACCGGCGAAGAGGGGCTCGCCATGGTCTGGGCCAGAACGGAAACAGTTCCGCACAACAGATAGAAGACCAGATAGCGACTGTGGCCCATACTGTCTTCAACATTGTCGCCGAAGATCCATAACATCCACATATTGGAGATCAGATGCAGGAAGCCGCCGTGCAAAAACATCGACGAATAGACCGGAATGAACCGTTCGAGATCAAGGAAATTCTCGCTCTGGGCGGCCATGAACCGGGCCGGCACGAAACCGTAGGTCCGGATGAAAGAGTCAAGGCCGGGGCCGAGCTGGAGTTCGAAGATGAAAAACAGGACATTGACCAAAATCAGTCCTGAGTTGACCACCGGCAGACGGCGGGCCGGGATATTGTCTCTAAGCGGAATCAATCGGCACTCCTCGGTTGGCGACCGATCACAGGATAAGCCTCGGGCTTAATGGAATCGTAAGCGGTCATGGGATACGTCCAAATCACCAGGTGACCGTTTACACGGAATCGAGAGTGGCGAGCGGCGGTGGCAGCGGCAGGACGAAGAAGAAATTATTGCCCTCCTCCACCTGCTCGCATCCGACCCGGCCGCCATGGATCTCGACCACCTGCTTAATAAAAGAAAGTCCGTGTCCGGTCCCCGGGCTATCGCCGGCATTGGCGCCCCGAAAACCGTCTTCGAAGATCCGGGACAACTCATCCCTGCGAAGATGGGGGCCGGTGGTAAAAACATTAAACTTGATGCCGGACATGCCCGGGCCGAAAAAGTCGGGACAGAATTCCCAGCCATAGGCCAGGGCCTTGCGCCTGCTGCCGTTTTCTCTGGTAATCTCGGCGGTGTACTTAACCCCGTTCGAGAAAAGGTTGGCATAAACCTGGGAGAGCAGACCGATATCGACGGTCAGATAGATTTCCTCCTCCATGCCGGTGGGATGCTCCACTTCAATCCCATAGAACTCGAAACGTTTCAGATAATTTTCGAGCTGGGGATGGATGATCTCCGATTCGACCGAGCAGAGCCTGGTTTTAAGGACCAGATGGCCTTCCTTGAAATGATCCCGCCGGAAGAGACTCTCCAGAAAAAGCGAGGTGTTGGCATGATGGTCAAGCAGCTGGCGATGATTTTTCGCAAGCTCCTCCTGGATGGCCCGCAACCGCTCTCGGGCATCTTGACCGGCGGGCGGTTGTTCACCGGCGGGCAGCTCTTCGATAATTCCGGAGAAACGGTCGATGTGCCTGCGAAGCTGGTTGAACAGGTGCCGAAAATACATATTGGGAATAATGACATTGTGCTCGATATCCATGACCAGATTGTTAATGAATTCCAGGTGTCGGATATTCTGCTGGACCAGGCGGCGATTATGTAGGTTGTAGGCGATCCGGTTGGTGTACTTGGCGAAAAACAAATAATCGGCCGTCGTCATCTCCCCTCGGGGGAAGACTTCAAGCATCCCCAACCGCCGGCCTTGCAGGAAGCGGACCGGGGTATCTTCCGAATCGTAATACTTCCGGGCAATCGGAACCAGGTAAGAATCCCCGAGCTCGTAGGGATCCTTGCTCAGTTCCAGATACGCCGGGGCGGGACTCGGCTCGGGATGTAAACCTTTTTGGGAATCGCAGACCAGTTGGAGTTTGTCGGTGCTGATATCGAGGAGATAGAGCCTGACCTGCAGATCCAGGTACATGCTGGGGACCACCACGCAAATCCGGTAAAAATCCTGGAGAGTGTCAAACTCCTGGGCAAGATCAAAAAAAGTCTTGAGAACATCGTTCTGCCGGCGGCTAAAATGGTAGGTCTGGTAATCTGCCGCCTTTTTCCTGACCCGTTGGCGAATGTAGCGCAGGTCATTGGCGGCCCTTTCCGGTTTGGCCATGTTCATCCGAATCCTGATGAGTTCGTAAATACTCGAAAAAAAACTGCCATTCCGAACGTCTGTGAGAAATCTTATTTTTTACCTACTAGAACTATTAAGATTTCTCCCGTTGGTCGAAATGACATTGTGGCGATCGCAACTTCTTGCGACGTCATCACATTTTAGCCGACGCTAAACCAATGGGTAAGGCAACAAACAATCAACGAGACTCCAGAATCACTTCATCGACCCCCGCCTTTTCTTTAAGAAGGACATCGATCCGTTCATTGTCCTCGGCATTGACATGCATTCCGACAAAATCGGGCTGAATCGGGAGTTCCCGCCCACCCCGGTCAACCAGAACCGCCAGCTGAATGACCATGGGCCGCCCGAAATCCATGATGGCATCGAGGGCCGCCCGGATGGTGCGGCCGGTGAACAGGACATCGTCGACCAAAACCATGGTGCAGCACTCAACCGGAAAGTTCAAATCGGTGGTCTTGACCACCGGACTCTGGCTCGCCATGCTCCAGTCATCACGGTAGAGGGTGATATCGAGACTGCCGAACGGCACCTCGACGTTCTCCCGGTTTTTGATCAACTCCTTGATCCGCTCGGCCAGATAGACCCCGCCGGTATGGATGCCGACAATCGCCAGGTTATTGA
This sequence comes from Desulfurivibrionaceae bacterium, assembly GCA_046484585.1. Taxonomy (GTDB): domain Bacteria; phylum Desulfobacterota; class Desulfobulbia; order Desulfobulbales; family JAGXFP01; genus JAGXFP01. The sequence continues at coordinate 2,597 of JAWOIQ010000061.1, read as the reverse complement.
CATTGCGGTTGCGTTCAACGATCTGGAGGGCGATTCTGGACAGAGCCAGATCGATATCGGCGGCGGTCATTATCTGCTGTTTTTCACTTTTCATCCTTCCAGACCCTCTCTTTTATTCCTGAATCCGTGACGGCTTCGTGGGGAATTTCACTTTATCAGTTTGTAATTGCATTAAATAATCGTTTTTCCTGGATTGCCATGGTTCACCCCGCCGCCCTGCGGGGCGCCCGATAAGGCGCATCTGCCGAGTTGGCAACTCCTTGATATACCACTAGTATTATCAACATCGTTGCCGCCTTGCATCTGCACCGTTCTCGAACGCTCACGGATTCAGGTTATTTCCAGAAATAATCAATACCCTTGTCGATCACCAGATTAACCGCTTCCGGAAAAGCGTCGCATTCGGCCTCGAAAACCCGGGCGGCAATATCTTCCGGGCTATCCGGATCCTCGACCGGCACGCACCTCTGGACTACGATCGGTCCCTCATCATAAATCTCGTTGGCAAAATGGACCGTGCAGCCGGAAACCTTTACCCCGCGCTCCTTAACAGCCCGGTGAACGCGCATCCCGTAAAAGCCCGCCCCACAAAAGGAGGGAATCAGCGAGGGGTGGATGTTCAACACCGATCTGTTCAGGGACGGCGGCGGTTGATAGAGTTTCAGGAAACCGGCCAGGAGGATCAGATCGACATCGTAGTCGTCAATAATGCGGTTGATCTCGTCGTTATCCGGGGCGTGATAGGCCGGATAGCCATATTTCACCGCTTTCTCGAGGCCGAGCACATTCTCGACGTTGGAAATAACCACCTCGATCGAGCCAAGCATCTCCCCGGTCTCGATTTTATCGTGAAAATTATCCAGAGTCCGGCCACTGCCGGACAACAATACCGCCATCTTCATGCCTTACTCCCAGCTAATTAGAGCAGACTCAAGACTAAAAACTAGACTCAAGACTCACAGTTTGTCCCTTGTCCCTTGTCCCTTGTCCCTTGACCCTTGTCCCTTGTCCCTTGTCCCTTGACCCTTTCCTTAAGCAAGTTCAGGGTGATTATCGACATCCACCTTGTCCAGCCAGGTGGAAATCGCCATATCATAACGGCTGGTAAGGGCGAAAACCTTGGCGGCCAACCGGAACCTGGTCTTGAGGGTGGTGTTGCCGGTTTCCTTGATCTCGCTGATAACCTGGGGATAATCGCCCGGGTCGATCAGCACGGTGACGTCTGAATAGTTTTTGGCGGCGGAACGAAGCATGGCCGGCCCGCCGATGTCGATGTTCTCAATGGCATCGGCCAGGGAACAATTGGGGTCGGCAATGGTCTTCTCGAAAGCGTACAGGTTGACGGCGACCAGATCGATGGGCTGGAGGCCGTGGGCGTCCATCTGGGCCAAGTGGTCGGGATTGGTCTTCCGGGCCAGAATACCGCCATGCACTTTGGGATGCAGGGTCTTGACCCGGCCGTCCAGCATTTCCGGGAAACCGGTGAACTCGGAAACATCCTTGACCGTTATACCCTCTTCGCGCATTTTTTTGGCGGTTCCACCAGTGGAGAGAATTTCCACCCCGAGTTCCTGAAGCTGCCGGGCAAAATGCTCGATGCCCGATTTATCGGTGAGACTGATAAGCGCCCTTTCGATCTTCCGCATAATTAATTCTCCTTAAAAAAATAAAATTCAAAGTTGATGAGTATTCGCAAAAACTCTAAAATCGAACCATTTCAGGCAACGCACCGCCATATTCCCGGCGGGACCGGATCAATCGTCATCGGTATCCCTGACAAACTTTCTAATCAGGCGCCGATCCCTCTTCCCCGGTTTACGCAACGGACCCTTGCCGCCGGCCGTAGCCATGAGCCGCCGCTCTTCCCGCCCTTTGAGCCGCGCCTCGATACTGGCCTCGGTTTCCTCGTAGAGGGTCCGGGCCAGGGCTGCCGGGCCCCGGCGGTCATGCAGAGCGGTGACGAAAACCACAAATTCGTCGTTACCCCGGGTGATCCTTAATTCATCGCCGCTTTTGACCGGCCTGGCCGGTTTGACCCGCTCGCCGTTGACATGCACATGCCCGCCGGTAACGGCCTGGGCGGCTAAAGCCCTGGTCTTGAAGAACCTGGCCGCCCACAACCACTTGTCGACCCTGATCTTTTTTTCCTGATCGTCTTCACTCAATTTAAAAATCCATCGCCATAATCAAGCTCACTTTAACATAATTGCATTGCCACTTCCAGAAATGGCTCCATCAGCGGCGGCAAAAGACCTCTTTTATTGTAACCAAAACTGGACAAGGCGCCAAGGTTCGGCCCACTCCCATCCAGTAAGCGATTGCAGGGTACCCGGATGCAAGGCATCGGCCTGCGAGGTATACTGATGTAACCAGTCACGGGATAAGCCGCCCAGGATTGGCCAATCTCCCAGCCGGTAAGCGATAACAGGGTGCCGGAGATGCAAGGCATCGGCCTGCGATGTGTACTGGTGTACATGAGCAGGCCGATAACACAGCAGATTCGGTGCCCTGTTATCGCTTACCGGCTGGGAGATTGGCCAATCCTGGGCGGCTTATCCCGTGACTGGTTACATCAGTATACCTCGCAGGCCGATGCC
>JAWOIQ010000154.1:0-4418 GCA_046484585.1 Desulfurivibrionaceae bacterium | reverse complement strand
GGTCCGATCCGTGTCTTTTTCCGGGTCTCGCTTTTTCCATCGTGATATCAGATCCGGCAAATCGTTCTCATCAATCTTTGTCCGCTTGTCATCCAGGGAAAATCCGTCTGCCTGAACATCGAAATAAAACACATCCGTTGTTTTCCCGCCTTTGGTAAAGACCAGAATACCTGTGGAAACACCGGCATAGGGCTTGAACACTCCGGAAGGAAGTGAGATGACCCCTTCCAACTGGTTGTCATCCACCAGCATTTTGCGCAAGGCCACATGCGCCTTGGAAGAGCCGAACAACACCCCATCGGGAACAATGGTAGCGGACCGGCCACCCATTTTGAGCATGCGAAGAATCAGGGCTACAAAGAGAAGCTCGGTCTTTTTGGTTTTGACCTTGCTGAGCAGAGAGGCGTGGACATCCTCATAATCCAGACTTCCTTTAAACGGTGGATTGGCAAGAATGACATCAAAAAAATCATCGGCAAATTCCGGGAATTGATCCGGAAACCCATTGCTGAGGGTATCCTGGTAGCGGATATTCGGGGCATCGATACCGTGCAGCAGCAAATTCATGGAAGCAATCCGCAGCATGGTCACATCAAAGTCAAACCCGTTAAACATTTTGTTCTGAATATGGTCCATATTGGGCATCAACTGATCGCCGGTGTAAGTTTTGCTTCCGTCTTCGTTTTCAATGACCGCCTGGGGCGAAGTATAGGTTTCCAGAAGATATTCCATGGCAGAGACCAGAAATCCGGCTGTTCCGCAAGCCGGATCTCCGATGGTTTCATCGGGCCTGGGATCGACAATTTCCACCATTTTGCGAATGATATGCCGTGGGGTGCGAAACTGACCGTTGATACCGGCGGTGGTGAGCTTGCTCAAAAGATATTCGTAAAGGTCTCCCTTGGTGTCCCCTTCTGCCAGGGGCAATTTGTCGATCATGTTGACGGCCGATACCAGAAGAGCGGGTTTCTGGATCATAAGCTGGGCATCTTTCATGTATTCGCCGAATTTGGCCCCGTCCAGGGCAACACCCTTAAAATGGGGAAATACTTTGTCCCGAATCAGAATCAGCATCTTTTCCGCCGGTGTTATATTTTTAAAATGGGACCATCTCAGCTCCTGTTCGTCTTTACCGAATATTCGGCGAAAAGGCTTTTGGGTGCGTTTGGCCTTTTTTTCTTCCCTGGTTTCCCGAATGTCGAGCAAACGGGAAAACATCAAAAAGGATATCTGTTCGATTACCATCAGGGGGTTGGCGATACCGCCTGTCCAGAATTCGGTCCAAAGCCGGTCTACCTGATTTTTGAGTCCGTTGATCATTAAAAACTGTTACTCCTTTTTCTTAATTTTATACTTTTGCAAACGGCTGGTGGGTTTTTCGGGAATCGTGTAAACAATAGAACCATTTTCCAATAACCAACGAATGGTACGGTTTAAATGGCCGGTAACATTTTTTAGTCCGATCTTATGCGCAATTTCAGATTTCGATAGTGTTTCCTCAGAAAGCACATTTATTATTTTTTGTTCCATTGAGTCCAATTTTTTAGGTAGATCAGTCTTTGTCAAACTTTTCACGACTCTGCCCGGACCCTGCCCTGACTCTGCCCTGACTCTGCCCTGACTCTGCCCTGACTCTGCCCTGACTGTGCCCTGACCCTGCCCATCATCCGGCTTTTCCAGGTCTTTCTTTATAAATTGCACTTGAAACGAATGCCCCGATTCTTGTAAAACAAGCTCGATTTCAGGATAATTCTTCAACTCCTGACGCATCTTTTGAATGCCGCTTCCCCAGGCTTCTATTAATTTAAGGTCTTTGAAAATCGGGGCCAGCACCCGGTTTCGAATTTCGCTTCGGCCGGTTCCCAGTTCTTCAACAGGAAGTGTATCCGGAAGCGACCCAGGGCTGGTGATTTCCAGCATATCATCATAGATTGCCATTTTGATATCACTGCCGGTAAGGGAATAATCGCGATGAATAACAGCATTTACCAAAGCTTCACGAATAGCCTCAAGCGGGTATTCCCAACGATCTTTCCGGTAGATTTCTCCGATGGTCGCAGATAGTGCGATATTTTTTTTTATGAATGTCATACAGGGTTCAATCAGCCCGTAAATTGGGCCATCCAAGGTCGCCTGGTCCAAAAATGTGCGTCTTTCAACCCCTTTGAAACGAGCACATTCAATTTTTGCATAAGGGAAAAAACGCCCGCGGATCGGAGAATCACAGAGCAATAATGCTGCATGCGTTGGATACTGCCGGTTTCTTTCACGGTAGATAAGACCCATATTTTCTTGCTTTGCCCTGGTTAGTTTATTGCCGGTAAATTTTTGATAAGTCTTTATAAAGCCGGTAAGATCTATTTCCTCAGGCTTTAGATCATAAACCGCAAGTGAATCAAAAGGCACTTTTCGCCGACGCCGCTCAAGTTCGTCGATGGTATTTGCAGAAGCTTTACGATTGGATGACCCCACTCGAATATAAGTACCGTTTTGTTTGCCGTATTTTTTAAGGTAATAAGGTTTTTCCGGTCCCGGGAAAATCTCGGCAACCAGTAGTGTTTTACCCCCAACCGTCTGGATATAGATTTCAGGCACAATCGGAGGTACGCAAAGATCGAAGATACAATTAATAATCTGCTCTTCCAGGGAAAATATCCGATCTTCAGGAATACCAATGATAGTACGAGGCGAGTCTTTGACACCGAAAACAATTCGTCCCCCTCCCTCATTGGAAAAGGCAGCGGCGGTGCGGGCAACCTGCTCGCCTTTCGGGAAACTTTCCTTAAACTCCAGCCTGCGGGATTCAGGTTGATCGAGAAAAGCCGGACGATTCTTTTCACGGGATGATATCATTGCCATGATCCTTTATGGTTATACGTTCCGGTCGGAATGAGTAGAGGATGGCAATCAACTCTTCAACCATTCGTTCGTCCCACGGGGAGCGGCTCCCACTTATGGGAGCTTGGGAGCCAGAGGATTGCGCAAGGAAGCGTCCCGCAGGTTTGATGGGGGAGATTTGGAGGTCAAGGGAGAACCTGCGGGACGTTGGGGGTGAAGCCCAGATGATCGTCAGGAGGGTCAGCGCCGCGGGGCAAGGCGCTCTTCGGCCATCCTTTGATGATTCCAGCGAATGGCTTCTTCGACAAGGTAATCAAACAGGGGGCGCAAACGACCTTGCTGACCGTGTTGTTTTAGCAGACGGCTAAGGCGCAGACAGGCGCTACAGTAGAGCTCTGATAGATGCGCCAGTTGGTGGTCATCCTGTTCGGCGAGGGCCATGGTTACCAGACGCTTACATACCAGACGGACTCCGGCTATGGCTTGATCACACTGGCTGATGGCTGCGTTTCCGCCGGCATTGAATTCAACGGCTAATTGCTGGAAACCTTCGATGTCTAGCGGGATCGGGTCATTGGTCATCTCTTTGAAACGCTGGATACATTCGAGTATGTCCTGATCGTCCTGGTGCGGCCCGGTTTCTGGCAGGTCGATGCTGGATAACTGGCTCAGGCAGGAGGCGGATTGCAAATAAGCTTTCATGAGGGGGGCTGCGAGAGCCGATGGCTGGACCTGCTCCTGGCGCTCCATCAAGCGGTCCATGAGCATTTGCAGACCTTGCAGCTCATGGTCCAGCCCATGGATGTCTTGGGCGATGAGGCCGGCTACCTGCTGAGGGGGTTGAATGATGGCATAGTAGCCGTGGGTGATGGCTGTACCGGGCTCGCCACGGGAGGGTTTTCGGGCCGGTAAGGAAGCTGGCTGGGGGGGGTGGTATTCGTCTTCCACGGTTCTCTCCTGAATGCGTTTGAGAAAGTGCAGGAATATTTTGGTGTTCGACAATCCGGGGCTGCCGAGAAATGCGTCCATTTCAGCGAGCGTGGGATTGGTTTCGAGATAGCTGGCGGCTGCGGTATAACGCAAAGCCGGCATGACCAGCTTATGGTCGGGGATGCCAGCCAGCCGCCCATAGGTTTTTAGGGGGCGCGCGAGCGAAGTCTTGTGCAAACAACGGTTTTCATCCCAGTCACTGGCAAGGCCGGTGGGCTCTTTTTGCAGGACGTCTACCTGGGGAGCAAAGATATAAGAACGGGAAGGCATGCCAGCAGGAAAGCGGGGGTCCAATCGCCCGCTGGCATGCAGGTAACGCTGGATGGCGTTCCACACCGGATCGGGCAGACGGGTGGAAACCTTCCCGACTCCCCAATCTACCCAGGCTCCGTCTGGTCTGTGCTGGATTTGTCCCCAGCGCAAGCGCTGGAGCAAGGGCAGGGGCACGCCCAGGTTGAGACGGGAGAGGAAAAAGGCATAATCACGCCGGCTGAGGAGCCATTGATCCTGCTCCAGAAGGGTGAGTAAGGCACGGGCTTCGGAGCGGGTGAGCATGGTGGAGGCCTGATAGGGTTTGAATCTTGGGCGAG
>JAWOIQ010000139.1:0-3876 GCA_046484585.1 Desulfurivibrionaceae bacterium | reverse complement strand
CTTAATGAAAATCTTAAAATAAGCTCCTATCTGGCCGGGAAAGGATGACTCCCGCTCGTTACCGCCCGAACATGCCGGCGGGAAAAAAACCCGTGATTAAAGCTGAGTTGAGCAGCTTGTCTGCTCGTACGAAACTTATGCCCTGTGGTATAAAAAGGTGATTCCGCGATGAGCCCCCATTTCGGCCTGATGGACGAAAACATAATGACCCCGGAGGATGCGGCCTTGATGCGGGCCAAGCTGCACTGGCGCTGCGGGGAAAGACGGCTGCGGGAGAGGAAGAGCGCTTCCGGAATAGCCACCCTTTACGATGCCCTGCTCTCCGGGATGCGCTGGTATATCTTGACCGGCCAGGCGGCAAGGCCCGAGGATTTTTCGGCGGAAGATCTTGAAAACGAGCGTTATGTCTTCCATCTCCTCAAAAAAGCCGGGCTGATCGACTCCTCTTTAAACCTCGCCAAAGTCCAGGACCTGGTCGACCGGGCCCTGATGGATGAAGATATCCAGCCCGAGCAGGAGTGGTTTTTCGCTGAACTGGAAAAATTCCTCACCCGCCTGAAGGTCCTGCCCTTCGACGAATCCGCCCTGCCCCCCGAAGACCCGGCGACTTTCTGACTTACCCTCCCCTACCGGTCGATACCCTGCCTTCCTACCCCATGCGGGCCCGGCGCGAAAAACTAACGCCTTGATTATTACTCTATTTCGTAATAATAAAACTCGATGAGAATATCAGGCGAAGCCAACGGGGATTGGCAACTCCCGAAAATCCGGAACCCTCTTCCACCCGAACGCGGCCTTCGCCCCGGCAACCGCGCAGGAGTAAAAAACATGAAACGTTTGCTTGTCATCCTCTTATTTCTCATGGCGGTGCCATCCCCGGCCCTTACCCAGGAGAGCATCGCCGTCATGGATCTCAGGGCGATCGGCGTCAATCAGCCCCTGGCCGAGGCCGTTTCCGAAAACCTGCGCACCATGCTGATCCTTTCCGGGGCGTTCCGGGTGGTCGAACGGAACCAGCTCGAAAAGATCCTGGCCGAATACAAACTCTCCCAGGGCGGCATTACCGAAAACCGGCATGCCATCGAGATCGGCACCCTTGCCGAGGCTGGCCTGATCATGATCGGCAGCATCACCAGGATGTTCGAAAACTACATCATCAACGCCCGCCTGCTCGACGTCAAAAGCGGGGTGAGCGTCCTTGCCCAGAAGGTGGAAATAGGCTCGGAAGCGGAATTTCCCGGGAAGATCGACCAGCTGGCCGCTTTTTTCAGCAAGAAGTCGGTTGCCCTCTCCACCCCGGCCCCGGACACCCTTCCCGATATCACCGGAACTTACCGGGTCAAGGGCTCGGACTATGTCGGCCGGCTGGACATCAAGAAACACAAGGCAACCTATCAGACCACCTGGTTGATCGACAATTCCGAGACCGGCGAGGCCGAGCAGTCATTCACCGGGGTCGGCATCCTCCACAACAACATGTTTTCCGTGCATTACAGCGAAAGGGACGATCCGGCGAACCGCGGCGTAGCCATTTACGATGTTCTCCTCAACGGCGAGCAACTGCGCGGGCTTTACACCAGCGTCGAAAATTCCACCGCCACCGGCACCCTGCGCTTTGAAAACGGTGAGAAGATAAAGGAGTAAGTCCTATCCGCCGTTGCGGTTATCCATTAGATAGGTGAGAATTTCGTTTAAGCCCCCCTCTTCTTCCCCGCTTCCCGCCGGGGTCCAGGACATGTCGGCTCCAAGACGGTAAGGGCCGATATATTCAGCCGGCGGCCCGCCGTGCCAGTCATCGGGGGAAAGCATGGAAAAATAGCGGCTGCCGTCCGCCTTGGCATAGAGATGGTAGGTGTGGCCGGGAATGCGTTTGAAATTGCATTTGACCCGATGCAGATCCTGGTCCTGGTTGGCCTTGTCGAGCACATCCCGGGCCTGATCCTGCAATTTCCTGATCTGTTCCGAGATAACCCGGAGTTTGGCATTGACCTGGGTGCCGATCATCAGGTCGGCCTCTTCGATCTGCCGGGCCAGATCAACCAGCTGGATGGGCGGCGCCAGCCGGCTGACCGGATAAGGCGAGGAATGATCGGTTCCCTGGTGATTCTGTTCGGTTTTCTTCTGGTTTTTCTTGTCGGTCATGCCCATACGATAATTAGCTTTGGGCCGGGAGAAAAGTTTAATTTTCGGCTATGAGATCCCGACCGCGAAAATCACGGATCGGATATTTGATTTTTACTTCAGAACGGTAAACACAAGTTCCCCGGCCGCCGGCTATTTCCCTTCAGAGCCTTGCGGCTCGCGGTAAGCATCGACGACCTTCCGGTATTTTTCATGGATCATCTGCCGGTCGAATTCCCGGAACTCCGCAAGCATCTGCTGTTCCTCTTCCCAGCTCAGGTAATTCCGCATCGCGGGGAAAAACTCCTCGTCCTCTTTCCGGATATGGCGGGGGTAAAATTCAACCAGGGTTTTAAGGCTGTCGCTGATTTCCGCCAGAGCCGCCTCGTCGCCGCCCCGATAACGGTCGTTGGCCCGGTCCAGTTCAGCGGAGATTTTCCGGCCGAAGACATGTTCCTCGACCAGCTCGTCCATCATCTTCCGGTCAAAGTCGGAGAGATCTTTTTGGGCGAGGTCCCGGAAAAGGATGTCCTCTTCCTTGCCGTGGTGGGTCCAGTCCGCGTACGTCCTGATAAAATCAAGGGCCACATCAACGAAATGGGGATCAATTTCCCCCGTCTCGCCGGCCTGGTCATTTTTTTCCTTGATCAGGGCGATCATTTTTTCGATCAGTCGATGCTCTATCATGAGGGGGCCGCGAGCTTGCATACAATCACCTTTAAATTGAAGAATCCTTATTGATCTCGGGCAGGGAAAACCCCTGCGATCCTATTCCTTGTCGACTTCGCAAAAAGTCGCCGGGGGTTAATGAAGCGCACTCCGACAAGCCCGGCACGATGATTAAATAAACAAGTTGGCCGTTCATCCCGAACCTGTAAATTACTCCGCTCATCCTAAAGCCTGTCGAAGGAAGGTTTTTGGGCTTTTTAAGGTTTTTGGGCTTTTTTGCGAATTTATCAAGTTTTCGAGGCATCCATCTGTTCCCGGGCCTTCAGCTTGGCATCGATCATTTCGGCATGACTGAGGCGGAGGAGGGAGGCAAGTTTATGGGCGAAATGATCCTCGTGCTTTTCCAGTTGCCCATCCACCAGAATAATCCGCCAGACATCTTCCATTACCGCCAGTTTTTCAGCCCGTTCGAAATGCTGGTTGATATGGTTGGTGTACTGCCAGAGATCAATGGCCTCCTCGCGATGCTGATGGGCCAGTTCGATAAGCTCGGCGACACAGTCGGCGGTCAGATTGAACTTCTCCTTCAGAGTCTCGACAACATGCTCCATCTCTTCTTCGGTGCATTCGTCGTCAATATGGGCCGCCTCCAGCAGAAGGACCCCGGCCGCGACATGCTTCTTGCGTTCCGGATCTCCGGGGCTCTCCGACTTCTCATCCTTCTTGCCCTCAAGAATACTCTTGATAATGGTCAGCATGCGTTAACACCTCCGGTTCCATGATTATATCGAATATTGCATCGCGGTTTTGAAAAATCTGAATACTGGTCGATTTTATCGGCTAATTAATTGAATTTATTAAAGGTTTCCTGGGTTGCAGTCGGCGGTATTCGGGCCGGGCTCAGGGTCGGCAAGACTTCGCCGGAGAGCGGGCGGGATCCCCCCCCGGCTGCAAAAGCCGGTGGATCGGTTTCCGGCGGCTTTTCGCGCTATGCCAGGTTAGCCCGGGATTCCTTCCTTGCGAGCCTCTAGCTCCTCCCAGCGGGAATAGGTCGTCGCCAGGGCGATTTCCAGTTCTTCAAGGCGG
>JAWOIQ010000011.1:0-3781 GCA_046484585.1 Desulfurivibrionaceae bacterium | reverse complement strand
TCCCGCTGCACCCATAACCAGGCGTTAAGGCAACCAAGCGCCACCCCGATAACCATGCACATCAAGGTCCAGGAAAAACGGCTGTTGGTTGTTTTATCCAGCCAGACTCCCAGGGCAATCCCAGCCAGGGTCGGAATTGCCACCGACCAACCAACCAGGCCGAACATCCCGAGACCGAACCAGACATCGCGGCCCTTCTCCCGCCGGGCCCGGATTTTGCGGGACTCCTTGTCCGCGATCCGGTCAAGCAGACCGGAAACCCTCTCGGTCTCGCCCTTTTCCGTCCTCTTCTCAGCCATATTTCTGCATATCGTAAAATTTCCTGATAAAGCCGGATTCGATCCGGGCCGCGGCCGCCCGACTCTTCTTTTCCTGTTCGTCAAGGTTCTGGAACCGTTCACCGATCAACCTTTCCAACTCGCCCAGATCTTCCCCCAGCACCCCGTCCCGGCTCGAAACCAGAACCTCGTCGCCCTGCTTGACCAATACCCCTTCATCGATGGCCAGAAATCGTTCCTTGCCGGCCGCGGCCGGAACAAAACTGAGGATGCCGGCAACCAGGGGCGCCACACAATCGATATGGCGGGGCAGGAGACCGAAAGAGCCATCCACGGCCTCAACCACAATCTTATCCACTTTTTCATCGACCAGGATGGTGGTGGGCAGCAGCACCTTAAGTCGCATCAGGACGCCCCCCTTTCTTCATCCTGCTCCGGCGCCGATTCAGCTGCCGATTCAGCCTTGCTCTCGACCTCGGAAATGGCCCCGATCATATAGAGGCTTTTCTCCGGAACATCGGAGAACTCATCGTTTAAGATCCGTTCGCACCCCTCCAGCACATCTTCAAGCTCGACGCTCTTGCCCTCAATCCCCGTAAACTGTTCGGTTACGTAAAAGGGCTGGGTAAAAAACCTTTCGAGGCGTCGGGCCTGCTGCACCGTGCGCCGGTCGTCGCTGGACAACTCCTCCATGCCGAGCATGGCGATAATATCCTTGAGCTCCTCATAGTCGGCCAGGATCTTGCGGATGGCCTGGGCGAGATTGTAATGGCGCTCCCCGACAATATGGGGCACCAGGATTTTGCTCGCCGACTGCAATGGATCGACCGCCGGGTAAAGCCCTTCGCTGGCCTTTTTTCTGGAGAGGACAATCGAGGCGGAGAGGTGGCCGAAGGTATGGACCGCGGCCGGATCGGTAAAATCGTCGGCCGGGACGTATACCGCCTGGACCGAGGTGATGCTGCCGGATTCGGTATTGCAGATCCGCTCCTCGAGTTCGGCAAGTTCGGTTCCCAGGGTCGGCTGGTAGCCGAGCCGGGAGGGGAGCTGGCCGAGAAGCCCCGACACCTCCATGCCCGCCTGGATGAAGCGGAAGATATTGTCGATCAGCAAAAAGACGTCCTGCTTGGCCGTATCCCGGAAGTACTCCGCCATGGTCAGGGCGGTATGGCCTACCCGGAACCGGGCGCCCGGCGGCTCGTTCATCTGGCCGAACACCATGACCGTGTTGTCCAGAACCCCGGCTTCCTTCATCTCGCGATAGAGCTCCTCGCCCTCGCGGCACCGTTCGCCGATCCCGCAGAACAGGCTGACCCCCTGATGTTCGCCGACCATGTTGTTGATCATTTCCATGATCACCACGGTCTTCCCGACCCCGGCCCCGCCGAAAAGCCCCGCCTTGCCGCCCCTTTCCAGGGGGGAAAGCAGGTCGATCACCTTGATGCCGGTATGGAAAACCTCCGATCTGGCCGACTGTCTTGACAGAGGGGGCGGCGACTGGTGAATGGAGCGCCGGGGCAGGCCCTCCAGGGGAGCCAGTTTGTCGATCGTTTCGCCGAATACATTGAAAACCCGGCCGAGAATCTCGCGGCCCACCGGGGCGGTTAACGTCTCCCCCGTATCGGTGACCACTGAGTCAAGGCCCAGTCCCCGGGTAGGGGTAAGCGCAATGCCGCGCACGGTGCGCCGGTCGAGATGAATCAGGGTTTCAATAACGATTTCATTATCGGCCCCGGTGCGCAGGGCGGTACGAATCGCCGGCAGGCCCGAATCGAAGACAATATCCACCACGCTGCCTCGAACCGCCGCCACCCTGCCGCTATTGATTCGGTTGCTTTTATTGATTGCCACTCTCCGGAACTTTGATTGATGATCTTGCTAAAAGACATCGAGATCAGGGGCAGCAGGTTTTCCCAGGCGGCCGAACAAAGGTTATTTCAATTTTCATACCATTGTCGGGAATGACCGCGGCACAATCAGCGTAGGCAAATATCGATCGCTGTAAAACGGCGTCCCCGGCCAGTCCGAAGTTAAAAACAAATAAGAGACCGGATCGATAGAAGGCGGGGCAGGGGATTTTACCGGAGATATTCCCTTCCCTGCCGGATTGACATTCCTGTAGAGCAGGACAGCTTCCTGTTGGGCAGGATATAGCCGCCAATAAAACGACGCCTGGATCGGCTCGTTTCCCCGGGCCTGGAAGATCGTCAAATACCAGACTTGCAACTTCAAGGGATGACATACTCGCAAAAAGTCACGGGATGGCGTCACAAAAACTTGTTTGCCACGTCATTGCGAGGAGCGAAGCGACGAAGCAATCCAGCAATTTCAACTAGTTACATTTTCGCAGATGGCTTCACTGCGCTCGCAATGAATTAATTTACAACCCGGTTAAGACGGGAAGAGCCTCGCCGGGCTCAAATCCCTTTGGCATGCTAATTGAAGGATTTTAATAAGGGACCGGAAAATAAGTACCGGGACTCGCGATTATAAATGAAACCGCCTGTCCCCCCCGGGACAGGACAAACCTGCCGGATAATTTGAACAGAGGAGAAAATTATGAGTAAAATCGGTGAACTCTACCAAAGTGACGACTGGAAAAATGAAAAACACGTACCGGTAATCGAGGTTTCGGACACGGTGAAAAAGGGCGAGCCCTTTCAGGTCTCGATCGGCGTGGGCAAGGAGATCTCTCACCCGAACACCACCGAACATCATATTCGCTGGATCCAGCTGTTTTTCAAAGCGGACAACCACAAATTCCCTTACCAGGTAGGCGAGTTCGCCTTCACGGCCCATGCCGAATCGACCGAAGGAGCCGACCAGGGTCCGGTCACCACCAGTCATGAGGTAATCTGCACCCTTTCAGTCAAGGATTCAGGCGCCCTGATCGCCACTTCATACTGCAATATTCACGGCCTCTGGGAAAACAGCATGGTTATCAAGGCCGAATAACCGGCACCGTTTTTTAATTTGCAAAAAGAGGAGAAGAAAAATGAAAATCGACAGATCAGTCCTTCCGGTTTTGATATTTATAGCTTTCAGCATGTTTGCCCTTGCCCCTTTCCAATTAATCAAAGCAGCTAACGACAAATCCTTAAAGGAAGTCCGGAAAGGAACCAGGGAACTGCTTCAGACCTTAAAATCCTATTCCGCCAAGCAGCGGGATAAAGCGATCAAAGAGAGCAGAGCGGCGCTGAAAGACCTGGACGGGAGAATCGAATCCCTGGAAGAGCACATAGACAAAAACTGGGATGAAATGGATAAAGCCGCCCGGCAAAAAGCCCGCGCCAGCCTGAAGACCCTTCGCACGCAGCGCAATAAGGTGGCGGAATTGTACGGCGCTATGAAAAACAGTTCGGCCGAGGCCTGGGACAATATGAAGGAAGGATTTTCGGATGGCTACCAGGAACTTTACGATACCTACCAGGAACTTTACGATGCCTGGAAAGAGCCCGAGGAAGAATCCCTCTCCAATAAGTAAAAGATCGGGGAGCGGCTTG
>JAWOIQ010000136.1:0-6070 GCA_046484585.1 Desulfurivibrionaceae bacterium | reverse complement strand
CGAGGTTGAACTCGTCTTCGTTCTTCTCAAAATTGAATCGGGTTCCACTTCGAATAATTTACCGGCGACTTTCTGGATTTCAACTAAGTTCAATTTCGGCGGGGATATTGCTTTCAGGTTTGCATCATGCTGGAGTGCCTCAACAAAAGCTCCACTCCCCAACACCCGGTCATCAAAACTTTCCATCTCCTCTTCCAAACCGGAAGCCTTCTGGCTTCGGCGCAAACCACCTCCGACCAGTTCCGGCCGCTTCCCAAGAGGAACTCCATCAGCGACAAACTGCCGATAGTTTCTCCGAGCATCCGGAAGATTTTCACCAAACAGCCGTAATACCTCATCGGTGACCTGGCCGAAAAGCTTCCCCTTCCCCAGAAGTACCGCATGCCCGCACCAGGGGTAGGCGTCGAGAGATTCCAGATCTGAAACGATTTCCGCTCTCAATGGGTTAAGATGAATATAGCGAATCAATTCAAGAAGATAGACCTCCTCTTCACAGATAATCGATTTATAACGGTTCTGGAACAGATGCCCGCTTCGATGATGGCGATGATTAAAATTTACCGCATAGCCGGTTAAAAGACGCCTCATAAAACGGGATAGCTCTATCCGATTGCAACGGAGAAGCAGATGGAAGTGATTGCCGAGCAGAGCCCAGGCAAAGCAGTAGGTGGCGGTTTCTTCAAGCAGGGATGAAAAGCGGGCAAGAAAAATTTGCCGGTCATCATCATCAATGAATATTTTCCTTCTCTCTATGCCTCGCACAATCACATGTTGAAGCAGTCCGGGTATGTCTAATCTTGCTTTCCTCGGCATAGCGACGATTGTAACAATACAAAACAGTTAAGTCAATAAGTCAAGAACGTCCCCTCGGCTGTCCCCTCGTCCCACTCCTCATTGACTTTAGTATCGAAGGAATATCAACAAATCAAGCATCGTTGTTCAAGTGGCTTTTCCGAAAACCTTTGCAAAGGCGGCCCGCACAGCAGCCTCATCCACGGCGGCAAGCCGTCCCAACTCCCCTCGCACCAGCCGGTGATCCAAAGTAAAGAGCTTGAAACGCACCTTGGAGGGGGCGGGCAGACCGGCGGCAGCGAGATCCGTGATTGGGCAATCCAGGGGCCAGGGGGCATTGGCCTCCGAGGTGATCATCGCCATGACCGAATGACCCGCTGGTCCGTTGAAAACCTTGTCGTCGGAGAGGACCAGGGCCGGGCGATTCTTGCCGGCGGCGCGGTCGGTGAAGGGAAAGGGGACGCGAACAACGGTGAATGCCTTAAAGGTCACGGTACGCCTCCTCGTCGGCCGGACTTGCCCACTCCCCGAGGGTCCCCTCCACAGCTCGGAGGTATTCGACATCGCTCGGCTGGACCCGTTTGACCTGGACCGCGCCGTTTTCAGTCTCCTCCCAGGAGATCAGGTCTCCCGGTTTGATATGCAGTAATGCCCGAATATCTCGCGGAACCGTGGTCTGTCCCTTGCTGGTGATTTTGGCGATAGCGATCATGGCTTCCTCCTTGTAAGGATTATTACTTCCTTACATTACATCTTTTCTTGTCGGCATGCAAGTGGCTCGCGCTGATCCAGCCAACTCCTATCAATTACATATCTATTACATACAGTGTCCTCCGAACTCTAGATGCCCACTTCGATGATGGCGATGATTAAAATTTACCGCATAGCCGGTTAAAAGACGCCTCATAAAACGGGATAGCTCTATCCGATTGCAACGGAGAAGCAGATGGAAGTGATTGCCGAGCAGAGCCCAGGCAAAGCAGTCGGTGCCGGTTTCTTCAAGCAGGGAGAGGTAATCTGGGGAGGTTACCTTAAAATCGATGGGGTTTGCGCAACATCAATCGTAACAGTTAGATAAACCAAACATTACATAGGTGCATGATGGAGATACGGAGGAGAATTCTTCCGACATCTTTTTTTGTCATCGCATTCACAAGGGTTCTTGACTTATTAGTTATTTCTATTCTTCCTACTCTACCCGAACTTGCCCGCACCTCAGCAGGAAGCGGACTAAACAGTTAATCTGAAAACAGTGGGACAGCGGTGAATTGATATGTTATTTTCTTGGCTCACAGCCCTCTGCTTGGGTAAAAATACCAACAACGCTCAGCGCTGACCAGGCATTTGCCGTTATCAGTAACATTCATACCGGAAAAAACATAAACAAAGACTCAAGATCAAAGTATGAATATAAAAATCTGGAAAATTCTTCCTCTTATTTTTGGTTCCGGCCTTTGCTCTCTTGTATACCAGCTTGTTTGGATGCGGGAATTACGGTTGGTCTTCGGCTCTTCGACCATGGCAACATCCGCTGTACTAGCCATTTTCATGGGTGGAATCGGCTTCGGAAGCATCTTGCTTGGGAAGAAAGCGGAAACTTGTAAAAACTCATTGCGTCTATACGGCTATTTCGAACTGGTCATTGCCGTCTCGGCAATGATATCTCCTTTCTTGATCCTATCTGTTCAGTATCTTTATCTGACAACGGGGGGGGCGCATAGCATGGGGTTTCTGCCGGCAACCATTCTTCGTCTTCTTTTGTCAACACTTGCCTTAGGGGTTCCGTCATTTTTTATGGGGGGAACACTGCCGGCCATCGCCAAGACCGCCACTCATGAAATTGATTGGGGCCGAAGAGACTTGGGTTTCCTCTACGGCATGAACACACTGGGCGCCGTTACCGGTGTTTATCTTGTTATTTTTGTAATGCTCGAATCTCTTGGCTCCCGGGCGACGATTTGGTCCGCAGGAATCCTTAATTTGCTTATTGCGGCGGACTCCCTGTATATCTCCCGCCATGGCCAGGACGAAATTCAAAAGAGTGCTGCCAAACAAAGCGCGGAAAACCCGCCGGTGGATCTCTCAATTCATCCGACGATTGTTGAGTACTATATATACTTCGCCTCATGCATGGCAGGTTTATGTTTCTTCTTTATGGAATTGATCTGGTACCGGATGCTGACCCCATTGCTCGGGGGCACCACCTATACCATGGGCATAATACTAATCGTTGCGCTGTCCGGTCTTGCCGTTGGCAGCTGGGGATATGGTTTGCGCCGTTATTCGGTAAAGACCAGCTTGGGTATTCTGGCGCTGACTTTCAGCCTTGAAGCCTTTTTCATCGCCCTTCCCTTTGCACTTGGAGATCGAATTGCCATACTTGCTTCCCTTCTGCGGCCAATAGGAGCTGTGGGCATGGGGGGGTATGCGGTTGGCTGGTTTTGCATCACCATGATAGTTATCCTGCCCGCCTCCATTGCCGCCGGCTATCAGTTCCCGCTGCTGATCGGCCTTAAGGGACAGGGGCGACCAGGTATTGCAAAGGAAACCGGTCGGATTTATGCATGGAACACACTGGGCGCTATAACCGGCGCACTGATTGGCGGCGGATTTCTTATACCACTTTTGGGCGCCGTATTTTCATGGCAGATTAATGTGGTCTTGATCTGTTCACTTGTCGCCGCAAGCATAATTCTCTCGATGCGTCATGAAGGCCGTCAGGCCAGTTTACTGGTGCCGGCGGGCTTTTCCTTACTGGCCGTCCTCCTGCTTTTTAGCCAGGGGCCAACCGCCGTCTGGCGTCACACCCCGATCGGTTCCGGCAGAATCGATCTCAGCAGCTTTTCCCGCAACGAAATCCGAAATTGGATCAATAAGGTCAATCGCCATATAATCTGGGTAAAAGAGGGCCGAGAAGCATCTTTGGCCATAGAAAATATTGATGGTATTTCTTTTGTCATAAACGGAAAGGTTGATGGAAATGTCGAAGAAGATGCCGGCACCCAAATAATGGCGCCGTTGATTGGCGCCATCCTGCATCCTAACCCCAAAAAGGCCTTGGTCGTCGGCCTGGGGACCGGCAGCAGCACCGGCTGGCTGGCCGCCGTAGATGGTATCGATCAGGTCGATACCGTCGAAATCGAACCGGGAATGCTGGAGGTAGCAAGAAGATCGTCACGGGTTAATCGGGATGCGCTGCGGAACGACAAGGTAAACATAATTATCGGTGATGCCCGGGAAACACTCCTTGCCAGCAAGAACCAATACGACATCATTTTTTCGGAACCTTCCAATCCCTATCGAGCCGGTATCGCCAGTTTGTATACCCAAGAATTCTATCAAGCTGTGGCTAAGAGACTGAATCCGAATGGATACTTTACTCAATGGGTGCAAGGCTACGAAGTGGATACCCAAACCATTAAGGTTATTTATACAACTCTGGCCTCTGTCTTTCCGGTTGTCGAGACCTGGGAAACCAATCTGAATGATTTGATCTTTGTCTGCTCCCTGGAGGAAAGTGATTATTCCATTGCCAGGTTAAGAGAAAAAATCAAGATCGAGCCCTTCAAATCGGCTCTTTTAAACACCGGTGGTATAATTGATCTTGAAGGGTTGATGGCGCACTTTGCCGCCAGCTCATCCCTTGCCCGGCAGGTGGCGGCAGAGGCAGGCGACGATAGCACCATAAATACCGATGACAATCTGCTCGTGGAATACGGTTTTGCCAGAAGTTTAGGCATGAAACAGCTTTTTTCGATCATGGACATCCGGAGACAGGCTAAAATCAGGGGCGAAAACCGCCCCAGCCTAATCGGGGGAGAAATAGATTGGGAGAAAGTAGGCATCTATAGTCACACGAGATTTCCCATGGAAGGTTGGCAAACCCCTGAAGTTGAAATACATGACGAGCAGGAAAGGTTTCACGCCGCTGCCTTTAATTTTTATATTCAGGGCAATACCAGCGGTACGGTCGACGCGTGGCAGCGCTACGGACGGCAGCCGGAATACCCCTTTGAATTGATGATCGTGGCGGAATCCTTGGCGGATCTGGGGCATAGTTACGCCCAGACCTACGCATCCCAGCTGCAAGAGTATTGGCCGGTTGCCGCGGAAGCTGTCATGGCAAGATATTACTGGCGCACAGGGCAGCGGGATCTTGCCTACCAGTCAGTCGCCAACGTCTTGATCGGCTTTCGCACCAATCCTTGGCCCCAGAAACAGATCATCCGCCACAGCCTTCTTCTGCTTGAGGAAATGGCAGCAGCCGATCAAACCCTGGCCCCAAAGCTTTACCAGCTCATCACCGAGCACTTCAGCGTTTATATCCTGGAATCCGATCGCTTAAAAACCTTGCTGGGCATTGCCAAGAATATTGACGTCCGGCACGTCGCCAATGCGGTGGAAAAGTTCGAGCCCTATCCGCCCTGGGAGCAGGAATTTCTAGAAATCCGCCTTAAAAGCTATAAGATGATCGGGCATTCGCTTGCGGAAAGGGCTGAAGATGATCTGGAAGAGTTTTTGTCGACCGCGCCGATCAGGTTTACTGTCGGCGGGGAAGCAAGGAATTGAACCGGGGGTTCCGGTCAAACCTGGAAACAACTGGGGCCGGATTCCGGGCGCCACCGGGATGGGAAGCGAGTGAATTTCAGGGGTCTACAATTTACTCTGTTACCCGGAAGACGCTGCCGTAAATCCGTGAATTTTTGCCATCGCTCTGCTGCCAGGTGAGGATGGCATCACCCCTCCGCGATGCTGAAATGGCAAAACTCAGGGCGGAGTTGCCGCCAAGATTGATGAGTTTGCCGGGCAGATACCATTCGCCGTTGAAATATTCGGTCAAGTACAGTCCGACGAACCTGTCATCTCCCATCTGCTGCCAGCCGACAACCGCTTTGCCCTTATCCGCCATGGCAGCCCGGCCGAATACCCTGTAGTCGAAGTCCCGGTCCGAGCCCGCCAGGAAATCTTCCGGCCGGGGATGATTCCAGGCCGAGTTCCGGTATTCGCTCAGGTAGAGTTTCTGCTTTCCCATCTCCTGCATGATCCAGATCAATAGAGTGTTTCCCTCGTTATCCAGAGCGACGCTTTGCAACATGGCGCTGACAGGAGGCGGCGGGCCGACCGCGTCATTCAGGGATTTCGGATGGCGCCATGTCCCCTGCCGGTATTCGCTTTTATATATCCTGGAGCTTGTGTCATGGGCCTGCTGCCAGGCAATAACCGCCTCGCCCCGGTCGTTCAGGGCCGGGATGGCATTGTAGGCGCCACCGCTTTCGCT
>JAWOIQ010000091.1:0-5633 GCA_046484585.1 Desulfurivibrionaceae bacterium | reverse complement strand
CGGACATACCCCGGGGAGCGTCGGCTGTCTGTCGGCCGATCCGGAATTGTCCCTGCCGGTGCTGACCCAGAATGACCACCGGCAATTGACCGGGCCTTGGGGGATCTCCCAATCTCTTGCCTTCGGCGGCGGCAATTCGGTCCTGGTTCTGGAGGCGGCGAAATGAGTATGCCGGTTACCGTTTCGGCCATTACCCGTTTACCGAGGGATTACCAGGTTCCCGATGAATTGGCCCGGGATCTGCGCCGGGCCGACGCCTTTATCCAGATGGCGGTGATCAGCGCCTTTACGGCGGTCTCCGAACTTCCTTCCGGCAAGCTTGATCCGGAGGAAGTAGGGGTATTCATCGGCACCGCCTTCGGGCCGTTGGAGACCAATTTCGAATCGCTCGGCTCCCTGATCGACGACGGCGAGGGGCAGATCTCGCCCACTCTCTTCTCCCATTCGGTTTATAATGCCGCTGCCGGTTATGTGGCGCGGCTTCTCGATATCAGAGGGCCTGCGGTGACCATCACCAACTACGGCTGGCCCTTTCTGGTCGCCCTGGAAGAGGGGAGGCTGGCGGTGGCTTCCGGCCGTATCGGTCGGGCGGTGGTGATCGGGGTCGAAACCTACAGCGACTTGCTGGTCGATGCCTATCGCCGTTTTTTCGGGGTCACCGAGGCGCCCTGGCAGCGCAGCGCGGTGGCCTGGGTGCTGGAGCCGGCGGAGGCAGCCAAGGGTTACTGCCGTCTGGCCGGGATCAAGATCCGCGAGTTTGATGCCGAGCCGGCCGATTTGCTGACCAGACGGGACGAGACCCTGAGCGGCCCCGGAATCAATCCGGAACTGCCGCGCCAGCCGATGGCCTATGTCGAAGCGTTAAGTGATGTAGCCGCCTCGTTTGGTGATCTTGCCGAGGGGGAGATAACCCTGTCCCTTGAGGCGCCGTTCGGGGCGGCCGAGATCGGGTTGTGCCGCTAAAGATCCACTCCCAAAAAATTACGGGCTGCCGGCACCCAAAATGGAAGGAGGCGGAAAGATGCACAGGGTTCTTGGTTTATTGACGGTAACGCTCTTGGCAGCCATGGTCTTTGCGGCCACCCTTTCAGCCAGTGGGCCGATGCCGGCCGATGCCGCCGCCCTGGTTGAGATGGAAGGCGCGACCTACTATCTGGCCTATAACCTCCATGGCGACCCGTTTCGGAAAAAGATCTATTCGGCCAACTTTCAAACCCCAAACCACCTGATCCCTTGGGGAACCGAGGTCAGGATCGTCCGGGTCCGGCGTAATTTTTTAACGTTCTGGGAAACGGAAAGCGGGCGGGAATGGTTTTACTGGTTTTCCGGTCGAACCCGGCAGGCGGTAAGCCTGAAGGAACATCTGGGCCGCCTTTTTATCGAGGATATCGAGGGTCTGCGGCAGAAGGTGGAATCCCTTTCCGAGCGGGACCGGGACGGCATCTACGAAGGGCGGCCCATGCTGGGGATGAGCCGGACCGGGGTCTTGACCGCCATGGGCTATCCGCCCGAATTCGCCAATCCGATGGATATCATGCAGGCCCGGGACTGGCTGTACTGGCTGAGCCGTTTTGACAGGATCAAGATCGGTTTCAACCGGCAGGGGCTGGTTTCGAGCATCGTTGATTGACGCCGTTTCATTGCTGCTATTGACAAATCCTTTGTAACGGGACATTAATCTATTCACGGTTTTAGTCAGATGACAATGGGGGAGGTTTGTTGTGAAGATTAGAATACTTGCGATTGCGGTCATGATCTGTTTTCTGGCAATTCCGGTTCTTGCTCTTGCCATGGCAGGTGATATCACCGTCGAGGCCGAAGGCTACGGGATCTCGAAAGACGATGCCCTGCTCAAGGCCAAGCGCGAGGCGGTCAGCAGCGGCATCGGCACCTTGCTGATTTCAGAGACCGAAGTGGAGAATTTCATGCTCCGGAAAGACATGATCCTGACCAGGACCGCCGGAGCGGTAAAAAGCTACAAGGTTCTGAGTGAATCCCGGGAGGGCGATACCTTCCAGGTCAAGATCAGCGCCGTGGTTTCGATGGCCGCGATCAAAGAGGATCTGGTCGCCTTGAAAATCCTCCTGGAATCGATGGACAAACCGCGGATGATGGTCTTGATCCGCGAGGAGAACGGCAACTCGGCCGAAACCGCGATTCTCGATTATCTGAATGAAAAGGAATTCGAACTGGTCGACGCGGCCGCGGTGGCTGCCCTGATGGGCAGCGACGAGGGGCTGATCCGCAAGGCGACCGAAGGCGATCCCGTCGCCGCCGCCCAACTCGGCGCCGCCAACGGCGCCGAATACGTCATCGTAGGCAAGGTGGTCAAAAGTACGGCGGATAATAAACTTTTAGGTGATGTGGGGATGATATCGGGCCAGGTCAATATTACCGCCAGGGTGGTCAATTGTTCGAATGCCCGGATAATCGCCTCCAAATCCGGCCGGGGCGCGGCCGCCCATATCGCCCTTGAAGCCGCCGAAACCCAGGCCGCCGAAAAAGCGGCGCGCAAGCTCATGGACGCAGAGCTTTTCGAGAAGATCGTCTCTTCCTTTCAGGATATGATCAATAACGGCATGACCTATGAAGTAACCGTGGACAATGTCCCGGATTACAAGACCCAGAAAGCGTTGCAGAATCTGATCAAGGGGCTTGAGGTCTCTTCTGTTCAAAAACGGAATTTTGCCAACGGCCGGCTGCAACTTTCCGTTCTCTACCGGGGCAATGGTGACGCCTTTGCCGACATGCTCGACGGCCGGGACGTTATCGGCCAAAAATTGTCCGTGATCAATATCAGCGGCAGTCAGGTCAAGGTCAAACTTCAATAACAGGCGCCGGTGATCTATCGATCTTCGGCAGGTAAAAAAAACTCTTTTGTTTTCGTGAGAGTTAGTAAGACCGTTATGAGGTTTATTCGTCCTGCCGCGTCTTTGCGGTGGAATCCGCTAGGGCAAGGTCTTTGCCGCCAGGCTTACCAGGCTCGCGGGATTGACTGCCTTGCAAAAAGCTTCGAGAAAAACCTGCGCAAGTCCTTAACCGGACACTACTTTACTAAAAAACAGAACAACGGGAGATTGGCGGTGAAAAGGATTATTGCCCTGATAACGGGGCTTATGTTGCTGGTGGCGGCGCCGTTCACGGCTGAAGCAGATTTTAAGAAGACAAAAGTCGCGGTTCTCGATTTCAGCTTGCAGGGTGAGGGCTATGAGACCGATGATATGGGTTCGATCGTTGCCGAATGGTTTATCACCGCCCTGGTAAAGGAAGGCCGTTTTGATGTGGTGGAACGGGCGATGCTCAATAAAATCATCAACGAGCAGAAGATGGGGCTCAGCGGGATTGTCGACGAGAGCAGCGCCACCCAGCTCGGCAAGATTCTCGGTGTAAAGATCATTATTACCGGCTCAGTCATGAAACTGCAGGATGTCCTGGAGGTCAATGCCCGGATTATCGATGTCGAGACCGCTTCGATAATCGCGGCCGAGAATGTCAAGAGCACCGCCTCCACCAGCCTGCAGAGTCTCATCGTCCGGATGTCGGATAAGATCATTAAAAATTTCCCCCTGGAAGGCTATATCGTTGCCCGGAGTGGCGATGCCGTATCAATTGATCTGGGCAAAAGAACCGGGGTCAAGCCGGAGATGAAGTTCATGATTTTCAAGGAGGGTGCGGTGATCAAGCATCCCAAGACCGGCGAGGTCCTCGATGTTGAATTGATCCAGACCGGCAAGTTGCAGATCACCGGTGTTTCCAACAAGATCGCCAGTGCCTCCATTATAGAAGAATCGGAAACCGACGCTATCGCGGTAGGCCATATGGTCAAGAGCATTTCAGGCCCCCTTACCCCTATCAGGGATGAGGTTTATGCCCCGCCTCCCCCCAATCGAAGGCAGGTGAATCGCCGAGCCAGCCTGACATCGGCCGACTATATTAAGAAGTTGCAGTCGAGCAATCTGAAGGATAAGGTCTGGGGGGCCAAAAAAATTATCAGGGATGGCGTAAAAGATACCGCCGTTTTCGATGTCCTCGAGAAAGTGCTTCTGGAAATGTATAACGAAAAGCCGGGCGATCGCCATCATGACGATACAGTGGCCTGGATGACCAAGGCCCTCGGGGCGCCTGTTTTGCCGCAGTACAAGGAAACTATCCAGAAAATAGCCAAGGAGGCCAAGAGCAGGAAGGTCCGCGGTTATGCGATAAAGACCCTGCAAGCTTACTGATCTAAGGGACCTTTTGCGAGTTTGTCATTATACCCTTTGCCAGGTAAAAAATTCCTGTTGTACCGCCTCGTTACAGGCTGGGAAACAGGAGTTTGTTTAAGCCGTTGTTTATCGGTATCTATCCGAAATCCGTTAATCTTATTAGAGGTTGTTATGTCTGAATCCGCCCCCATCTTAGTTACCGGCGCCAGCAAGGGGATCGGCGCCGCCGTCGCTGTGCGTCTTGCCGAAAGCGGTTATGATATCTGGCTGAATTACCGGTCCGATCACGATGGGGCCGCGGCGGTTGCCGGCCGGATTGAATCCCTGGGGCGTAAATGCGTGCCCGTTCCCTTCGATGTGGCTGATGAAGAGGCGATGAACAGAGCGCTTGAACCGCTCTTAAACGAAGAGACTCCTTACGGACTGGTCCATAATGCAGGGATCACCAGGGATTCCCTGTTGGCCATGATGCGGCGGGAGGATTGGGATTTGGTCCTGAACGTCCATCTGACCGGTTTCTTTCTGGTCAGCAGGTTGATCGTCAAGTCGATGATCGCCGCCCGTCGGGGCCGGATCGTCGCCATTGCCTCCACTACCGGAGAAACCGGCCAGGCCGGGCAATTCAATTATGCGGCGGCCAAGGGGGGGATGATCGCCGCGGCCAAGGCCCTGGCGAGGGAGGTGGCGAAACGTAATATTCTGGTCAACGTGGTGTCGCCGGGCCTTATCGATACTGAGATGATCGAGGACTTGCCCCTGGATAAAATGCTTGCAGGGGTGCCCCTCGGCCGAGTCGGTAAACCGGAAGAAGTGGCGGCGGCGGTTGATTTCATGATGAGTGACGGGGCCGGTTACATAACCGGTCAGGTGCTTAGCGTTAATGGCGGGCTTTATATCTGATCTCAACTTTCTGAGTTTGGTTAATCACCCGATAATAAAGGGCTTTTGGCGTTTTTTTTCGTGCCTGTGTTCCACAAGAAGCCAGAAGCCAGAAGCCAGAAGCCAGGAGTCAGAATCCAGGAGAAAAGCTTTAAAATCAGTCATTCCGGCTCCTGGCTCCTGGCTCCTGGCTCCTGGCTTCTCACCATGGAATGTCACTATGACTCTGAATCATTTTATGACAGCAAACCAATACCATAAGACAAGTCAGAAAGTTGAGATCTGATTCGACGGAGATAAAGTCGTGAAAATCAACGAGACCATGCCAGCTCCAGCTTTGCCTTGTGCCGCCGCAGTCCTGGTGCCCCAGCGTCCGCCCATGCTGGTTATCGACCGTCTGGTTGCAAGGGATCGACTTGCTAATTTTTCAGTGGTCGAGGCCGCAGCTCCGGTCGAGGGGGTCTTTGTGGATTACGACAACACCGTATTGCCTGAATATTTTATAGAACTCATCGCCCAGGCCATGGCCGCCGTTAACGGCTATGACGG
>JAWOIQ010000071.1:0-3944 GCA_046484585.1 Desulfurivibrionaceae bacterium | reverse complement strand
GCGGAAGCCGTTTACGGGCTTCAGACTCCGCCGGAGCGCGGGGAGGTATTCGAAAGGATTAGGCTGGGCGACACGGCCATTTTGTACATTTCCCCCGAGCAACTTCGTAACACCAGTGTTATCAATGTGTTAAGGCAACGCGAGATCGGCTACTGGGTGTTCGATGAAGCGCATTGTTTGTCCAAGTGGGGGCACGATTTCAGGCCGGACTATCTTTATGCGGCCCGTTTCATTCGGGAATTCGCCAGGGAACAGAATCAGCCGGTGCCGTCGGTCGGTTGCTTCACGGCCACCGCGAAAAAGAGTGTCATCGAGGAAATCGGGGACCACTTTCGCGAAGAACTCGACCAGGAGCTGTGTCTCTATGCAGGAGGGGTTGAACGGGAAAATCTGTCCTTCGAAGTCATTCCGGTGCCGACGGCGGAAAAACTCGAAAAAACCCATGAAATCATCGTCGAGCAGCTTCATGCAACCGATGAACCGGCGGGGATCATTGTCTATGCCGCAACGCGAATTGCCACGGAGGAAATAAGGGATTTTCTGAATCATCAAGGCGTGCTTGCAGAGGCATTTCATGCCGGTTTGGACGCTAAGGAAAAACGAGAAATTATCGAGGCTTTCCTGGCCGGGCAGATCCCGGTGATCTGCGCCACCAACGCCTTCGGCATGGGTATCGACAAAGAGAACATCCGGCTCGTGTTGCACTACGAGATGCCCGGTTCCCTCGAAAATTACATTCAAGAGGCCGGACGCGCCGGCCGGGATCTGAAACCGGCGCGCTGTATCCTTTTGTACGATCCGCAGGATGCCAACAGGCAGTTTCGTATGGGGGCGCTCTCCGAAGTGAAACAAAAAGAGATCGCGCGCATCCTGCGAGCATTGCGGCGCAAGAAGCGAAATCAACGTGGCGAAATCGTCATCGCCAGCGATGAGTTGCTGCGGGATGATGATTTGGTCGATATGCACAGCGAAAAACCTGATTTCAGAGACACAAAGGTCAAGGCGGCCATTGCCTGGCTGGAAAGGTCCGGTTTCTTGCAGCGCAACCAGAATCTGACCGAAGTCTTTCAGGGTAAACCGCTGGTGGGATCCCTCGAAGAAGCAGAAAAAGTAATCGATCGGTTCAAACTGGGCCTGCACACCAAAAACCTGTGGCTCAGTATTCTGCAATACATCATCAACAACATGGAAACCCGTTGAATCCGGGCAGATGTCCTTGCTGAAGCGCTGTTTCCAGAAAAGGAAATGCTGCTGGAAATAGAAAGGCAGACAGGGCAGACGGTCGCCCAGATTGTGATAACGGCCCTGCATGACATGGCGGATTCCGGGTTGATCGACCAGGGGATTATGCTGTCCGCCGTTTTCCGACCGAAGGGAAATAACAAGGCGTCGAAGGTTTTCCAAGCTGCTTGTGATCTTGAAAACAAGGTTGTCGGCCTGCTGCAGGCGGAAGACCCCGATGCCGATGATGGTCACTGGGTGGGGCTTGACATTCGTCGCCTGAACCAGAGACTTAGCAACGACGGGTATGAAACCAGCCCGGATGTCCTGCGGCAGCTGATCAAAGGCATATCATATGACGGAAAAGGCTTTGCCGCGTCACTGGGCAGCTTCGAGCTAAGCTATATCGACCGCAACCGTTACAAGGTAAGACTCCAACGCAGTTGGGAAAGCATCAGAAAAACAATTTTTTTGAGACAGAATGTCGCCGCTTTGATTTTGCGCACTCTGGTCGAGACGGCCGAGAAAAAAGCAGTGGAAACCGGCGGTGAATTAACCGGCGATGTGCAGTTGTCCTTCAGGAGTGACGATCTGTCCGCCGCCATCAAATCTGACATCACACTGAGTACGGAAGTAAAAAAGGTCTTGCCGGCAATCGATAGGGCACTCATGTTCTTGCACGAACAGAAGGTGATGACATTGCAGGGCGGGTTGGCCATCCTCAGGCAAGCCATGACCATTCGCCTATCCCAGAAGGCCAAGGGCCGCTATTACAATAAAGGTGATTTTAAGCCCTTGGCCGTTCACTACCGGGAAAAACGCTTCCAGGTTCACGTGATAATGCGCTACGCGACGCTGGCGCTTGAAAGACTTGCCGGAGCCCTCTCGCTGGTACTGGATTATTTTGCCCTGGGCCGAATCAAATTCATCAACAAGTACTTCGAGGATGACAAAGATCTGCTTGAAAAGGCAACCACCGCCGAATCCTATCGTACGATTGTGGAAAACCTGCGAAATCCCGTGCAGATATCCGCAGTCGGGATGCCGGTCGAGGACAACATGCTCATTCTGGCCGGGCCTGGCTCGGGGAAAACCACCGTGATCGTTCACCGTTGTGCCTATTTACTGGAGGTCGAACGAATACCGGCGCGTCAGATTCTAGCGCTTTGCTTCAACCACAGCTCAGCCGTGCTGCTCAAAAAGCGGATCAGTAACTTGGTCGGGAGGGCGGCAAAAGGCGTAACGGTTGCCACCTATCACGGTGCTGCAATGCGGCTGGCCGGAATCAGCCTTCGAGACATGGCCGAGTCATACGATAAAGACAGCATCGATTTCGATCGCATCATCAAGGGGGCGGTAAAACTGTTGCAGGGCGGAAAAGACATCCCCGGGGTCGAACCGGACGAAGTGCGGGATCGGCTGCTGGCTGGTTACAGTCACATCCTATAGACCTCAAGAAAAAGATTTTGGAAAATTGGTCCATTTTTGTGTTTCGATAGAATGGGCTGGACATTCGCCTAAATTGCCGATAAGTTAGTATGGGAAAACCTACCCTAACATAGGAGGTTCCCATGCTTACCTTCCGGCTCACTTTGCATCGGACGCAGAAAGAAGCTCTGAAAAAAAAACTCGTGACAGCACGAAACCTCGGGGCCTTCGGAATGGTGAACAGAATCCTGTCAATCCTTGCAATAGCGGAAGGAATCCGTCAGGAACAACTCGCCTCTACTCTGCAAGTCTCTGTCGAGTCAATCCGCCTTTGGCTGCGTGCCTTTCTACTGCATGGTGTCCGTGGTTTAGAGACACGGAAATATCCCGGAAGACCGGCAAAGTTGACAAAAACACAGAAAAAGGAATTGGCGGCAATCATTGATAAAGGTCCAGCCGAAGCCGGTTTTCTTAGCAACTGTTGGCGAAGTCCCATGCTTCAGCAGCTCATCTGCGAAAGGTATGGAATCCTCTATTCCGTCCATTATATAAGCCAGCTGTTAAAGAATTTGGGTTTCTCCTACCAGAAGGCCCGGTTTGTCTCCGAGCATTTGGATGAAATAGCCCGAGCCAAATGGCTGTCACAGACGTGGCCGGAGATCCTTTCATTAGCCAAACAGAAAAACGCTTACCTCTTATTCGGAGATGAGGCCTCTTTTCCTCAGTGGGGAACCCTCAGCTACACCTGGGCCAGAAAGGGCAAACAGCCGACTATCCCTACATCCGGCAAACGCAAAGGGTATAAAGTCTTCGGTCTGATCGATTACTTTACAGGCCGATTTTTCTATAAATGTCAGCAAGATCGTTTAAACTCTGCAACCTACATCCAATTTATAAACGAGGTATTATCAAAGACCAAAAAACATATTATTCTGATACAGGATGGGGCGAAATACCACACCAGTGCCGAGATGAGAAGATTTTTTAGTAAAAGACAAAGCCGTTTGACTGTTTGTGATTTGCCGTCCTATTCACCTGATTACAACCCTATTGAAAAACTCTGGAAAAAAGTAAAAAAAGAAGGCACCCATTTACACTATTTTCCGACTTTCCAGGATCTCGTCGAAAAGGTAGAGGAGGCTCTCATTTTTTTTAAGAATACTGCAAAGGAGATCCTGTCACTTTTTGGCTTTTATGATAATTTAACTCAAACAGTATAGCTGATCGCTCTTAAATATTTATCTTAAAAGCTATAGATAACCAAACAACCAATTGTTTTTATGATGGTATCTATC
>JAWOIQ010000065.1:0-15310 GCA_046484585.1 Desulfurivibrionaceae bacterium | reverse complement strand
CTGAAGAGGAGCGGCACCGTTCCATGCATGACGAACTGACCGGGCTGCCGAATCAGAATTATTTTAACGACATAGTCGACGCGGCAATCAAACGAGCCAACAACATCAAGCAGACCTTTGTGATCTTTCTTATCGATCTAAATCGCTTCAAGGAGATCAACACCGCGATCGGCCATTTTTACGCCGATTTTCTTTTACAGGAAGTCGCCGCCCGCATAGGCCAATCCACCAGGAACTCCGACATAATGGCCCGTTGGGGGGGAGATAAATTCGCCCTGCTGCTGCCGGATACCGATCCGAAAAGAGCAATAGCGGTCGCTAACAACATCATCGACAATCTGGCCAGTCCATTTAATGTTGAAGGTAACAGTATCTCCGTGGAAATAAGCAACGGCATAGTTGTTTACCCCGAACATGGCGAATCCATCGAGAAACTTATGCAAAACGCCCAGATCGCCATGTACGAAGCCCAACGTAACCACGTAAACTATTCCCTGTTTGACCCCGATCAACATTACTCGCCCTTTAAAAAACTGATCATGGCCAGCGAGTTGCGCGACGCCATTCAAAAAGATGAACTGGATCTCTATTTTCAACCGCAAATTTCGGTAATCAACGGCAAAATGAGCGGAGTCGAAGCGCTGATCAGGTGGCATCATCCAGAAAAAGGCACCATTACCCCTAATAGTTTCATGGATGTAATCGAACATACCGACCTCGGCAAGGCCCTGGCAATCTGGGTGCTGAATACAGCCCTGAAACACCATAAAGAATTGTTGCGGTCAGGTTTTGACATCAATATTTCGGTTAACCTGTCAATAAATAATCTCCACGACTATGAATTCCCGGCTGAACTGAAAAAAATCATGGAAAAATGGCAAATACCCCCTAACCGGCTCACTCTTGAAATAACCGAAAGCGGGCTGATGGTCGATCCCGCCCGGGTAAACAAGGTTGTCAGGGAAATGAAAAGAACCGGAGTCAACATGTCTATTGACGACTTCGGCACGGGCTATTCATCACTGGCTTATCTACGCAAATTTCCGGCCCGGGAGATCAAGATCGACAAATCCTTCGTCCTTGATATGCTGGTCAATGAAGACAGTGCCATTATCGTAAAATCGACAATCGATCTGGCCCACAATATCGGCCGGCTGGTAGTGGCTGAAGGAGTAGAAAACCGCGACACCTACGTTTTATTAAAAAGACTCGGGTGTGACTTCCTGCAGGGTTTTTACTTCAGCAAGGCCTTGCCATACGCCGAGCTGATCGAATGGCACGAGCGCTACCAAAAGAGCCTTGAGCAAAGCAAGAAAAGATGATAATTTTTGCCGAAAAATCTCTTCAGGATAAGCAAAGGTTGCAGTTGATTTTATCCAGCCGGATAGATAGCGCCAAATCGACAGGTTAAATGGATACAGGCCAAGATATACCAGGAGTTGGTGAATGACCGCCCGGAACAGAAAAATCGTAATGGTAGTTGATGACGACCGCCACACCCTTGAATTCGTGACGGAATGCCTCCGACAGATGGGTCAGGAGGTTTATGCGGCCGCCAACGGCGAAGAAGCGATGGAGCTTATCCATAACCTGAAAGTCAAAATAGACCTGCTTCTTTCCGACGTGGTTATGCCGGGCATTAACGGAATCGAACTTGCCCGAAGATTGGCGGAGGCCGTCCCCGCCATAAAAATAATTTTCATGTCCGGATATATGAAACCGGCATTACCCGCGCAGAACGCCACCAATGATGAAAACGGCTTTCTCCAGAAGCCTTTTTCAGGAAGGACCCTGATGAATCACGTTAAACAGGCGCTGGCCGAGTTGCCCCCCGATTAACCCCGCCTTAAAATTGATGGCGTCGCAAAAAGTTACCAAATATTAATAAAGCTCACCATCAAAATGGGGATGGCTAAGCTAAAAATCGTCAGATCCAAGGCGCGCGAATTTCGAGGAATGAAGCGTACTTCAGTCCGTTGCAATGACGAGACAATTTGCAGCAACGCTGGAGCTGGCGACTTTTTGCGACGCCATCAGAATTGCCAATTCTGAAAATCACGATCAGCCAATGGCTCCACTTGAATCTCCGCCGGTTTTTCATCTCCGACCTTTTGCCAAGAGACAATGGCAAGCTCCCTGCCTTTGCCCTTTTTACTGTATCTTTTAATCAATCCGGCCGCGGCTTCAAGATCGCGCTGCCCCTCCGATCGTCTTAAAACAGCCGAGGGGCCGGGCCAACTTTCCTCGCACCACAGAAATATGTCTCCGGGCCGCAAGAGATCGGCCAGGGAATTATTCTCACTTTCATCCCTGCCGAGTACCAGCCAACCGCCGTCCGGCAAACGAAACTGCCGACCGATCATCAACAAAAGGAGATCGGCAGGTGCGACTGTCTCATTTTCCTCATAAAACCTTCTCACTCTGGCAGCCCGGTTCGGATCGGTCAACATACAGCCGCCGGCCGGGGTGGGAAAGTCGTCGATCTGAAAGGAAGCCGCCAAGGCTATCTGCGGTTGGCGGGTCCGGCCGCTGAAGGCCAAAAGCCGTCCTCGATCGACCGCCCCCTCTTGTTCTGGAATGGTTTCCGGAAGATTCAAGGCGGACAAGGGTCGCAAAAGAATCCCCTCACAGCCGCTTGCTTTTTCGATTATCCGCAGGGTGTCACGCCGCTGCGACATGGGGCGCTGGCCGAGAACTTCCCCGGAAATTATAAAAGAGGCGCCAAGCTCCTCCATCATCAGCCGGGCCTCCGAGGCTATCAGGATTTTACAGTCAACACAGGGGTTGAAGTTCTTCCCGTAGCCATGGGCCGGATCCCGGAGCATCAACAGGTATTTTCCGCTTAGATCCCGAAGCTGGACATCAATCCCGAATTCAGCGGCAACCTCGCGCCGATAATCTTCTTCCCGGGCCAGCAGATCATATCCGAAAAAAGGAGTGACAAACCTGACCGCCTTTACCGTGATACCTTGAGCCATCATCAACCGGCAGGCCAGGATACTGTCGAGCCCGCCGGAAAAGAGCGCGATCGCCGTCCTGGATCGATCAGCCGTATCCATCACCGTTTGTTCCTCGCCAGCAGTTCCTTCACGTATTCCAGGGTGCCGGCGGTTACGGATTCTCCATCGAGCATTCCGGCCAGTTCATCAATCCGTTTCTCATCGGTCAAGCGCTCCATCGTGGTGTGGGTCCTCTCCGCCGAGACCTTTTTGGCCACCGTGAAATGTTCCGTGGCGCAGGAGGCGATTTGCGGAAGATGGGTTATGCAGAGAACTTGATGGTGCTCGGATAATTCCCTGATCTTGCGAGCCACCGCCTCCGCCGCCTTGCCGCTGATCCCCGCATCGATTTCATCGAAAACCACCGTATCGACAAGATCGTGCCTGGCGAGAATACATTTCAGGGCCAGCATCAGCCTGGAAAGTTCGCCGCCGGAAGCCACCTTGGCCATGGGCTTCAATGGTTCGCCCGGGTTGGCCGAAAAAATAAACTCGGGCCGGTCCCATCCTTTTCGGGACATGGCCTCGACGGAGAGTTCAGCCCGATCGCCGAAGTCGATATCGAATCCGGCATTCTCCAGACATAAAAGGCGCAGTTCGTCATCGATCGCGGCCGCGAGTTTCCCGGCGATCGCAAATCGTTCAGTCGATAATTCCCCGCCTTTCTTTGCCAGTTCAGCGCTGAGACTTTCCAATTCGCCGGCCAGGGAGGCCAGGGCCTGATCCATTTCCTCCAGCCCCCGGAGTTCCGCAGCAGCCTCGCCGCCGAAGACCAGCACATCATCCAGGCCTGGTCCATATTTACGTTTCAACTGTTGCAGAAGATCTATCCTGGCGGTAATTTCGTCGAGCCGTTCGGGGTCTTCGGAGATGTTATCCAGATAATCCCTGAGGCGGCCGGCCGCGTCCTCAAGCTGATAACCGTAACCGGCAACTTCCTCGGCCAGTTTCTCAAGGCCCTTGTCCAGTTCCGCCATCCGGGCCAGATCGCCACGGACCTCGGCCAGGGCATCCGTCACCTGACTACTCAAGGTTCCGTAACTGTTGGCGCCAAGACGCCGCAGATCCTCCACACCCCGCAGCCGGGACTTTTCCTGATCAAGCTTATCATCCTCACCGGGTTCGATGGCGGCCTCCTCGATCTCCCGGCATTGAAAGGCGAGAAAATCCCGGCGCTGGTCCTTATCCTTTTCCTGCTGTTTAAGCTCACGATATTGATCACGTTTGGCCCGCCAGCTGTCGTACAACCGGCCAAGCTCCAGACGCTTTGGCATCAAACCGCCGTAAGCGTCGAGGAAATCGAGGTGAAACCGGGAATCGAGTAATTGCTGGTGATCGTGCTGGCTGGCTACCGAAATCAGGTTCTCGGTAACCTCGCCTACCAGCCGTCCGGTGGCAAGGCCGCCGTTCAGATAATAGCGGCTGCTTCCTTTGGCGGAAATGATCCGCTTGACGATGAGCATGTTGTCTTCGCTGTCGAATCCATGTTCCCGCAAGAGCTCCAGAACAGGCGCATCGTCACCGCACTCAAACAGGGCCTCTACCGTCGCCTTATCGGAACCGCTCCTGACCCAGGAGGCGGCGGCCTTCTCCCCGTAAAGCAGATTTATCGACTGGAGAATAATCGATTTCCCGGCGCCGGTCTCCCCGGTCAACACCGACAATCCCCCGCCCAATTCAATTCGCAAGGACGAGATCAAGGCAAGATTGGTTATTTTCAGTTCCCTTAGCATGTTCTTTCCATAACCTGAATCCGTAAAGGCTGTTGGACATTTTGCCCTTAACAACCCGTAAATACCTGCTAATCTGTCCGCAAAAAGAACAGAGCAGATGCAAGGAGGCGACGAACGCTCACGGTACAGTTTATAACCCCTTCCCGGTCAATAATGCAAGACGCCAACAAAATTGATGAATCAGCAGAAGACCCCAGAAGGTTAATGGCGCGTACTTCGGCAAACCCATCAAAAACGTTAAATCAATACGTTACACAGCTCAACCTGATCCTGTAGAAGAGTTATCGATTGCGTACTCATCGAAATTGACTGGGCGAACCTTTACAGATATCCTTTTAATGGTAAGTTTATGCAAAACAGGAACAGCGGACAAACCACCTTTCTCGAAACTTGTTCTTGTTTTGTTCATTGATTTTTTTCCCACAATCGCACACCTCAGCGGAAAAACATTTAATTTCCGCCAACTAGGGCTCCAGCTATAAATGTTAAGCATACTTAAAAAGAAAATTCTCCGGGTTCACGTGATTATCTTGAGCCTGGCGATTATCCTCGGACCGCTTATCTCTTCCGGACCGCTCCAGGCCCGAGCTTTCTCGATTGATACCGAGAAGGAGATCGGCGATAAAATGCATTCCGCGATCCGGAAGGAATTTAAACTGATTAATGCTCCAGATGTCGCCCAGTATATTAATGATTTGGGCCGCCGGGTCCTTAATGTGGCAGGGGCGCAATACTTCGACTATCGTTTTTTCGTCATCGCCAACAAGGATTTTAACGCATTCGCCGCGCCTTCCGGTTTGATCTTCTTCCACTCCGGGCTTATAACCGCCATGGACAATGAAGAAGAGCTGCTGGGCGTTATGGCCCACGAGATTGCCCACGTATCCAATCGTCATCTTGCCGACCGGATCGACAAAGCGGGCAAGGTCAATATCGCCACCATCGCCCTCGTTCTGGCCGGCATCGCTCTGGGATCATCCGGCGAAGGGGAACTTTCGGAAGCCGTGGTTACCGGAGCCATGGCTACCGGCGCTTCGATGAACCTGAAATTCAGCAGGGAAAATGAAGAGGAAGCCGATCGGCTGGCATTCAGCTGGATGCTCAAGATGAAACGCAATCCGGAATCGATGCTGGACATGCTTGGCAAGATGCGCCGCATCTCTATCCTGAAAATCGGCAACACTCCCCCCTATCTGATGACCCACCCGAATCCGACCCAGCGCCTGGGCTATGTCCGGGATCTCCTCAACATTTACGACGGGGAATTGCCCGAAGGTGCAAAAAACGATTTTGAATTCCAGCGAATCCGCTATCGAATCATCGCCGCCACCAATGACGATCGGTTGCTCATCCCCCGCCTGACCAAGAAAATCAAAGACGGCGAGGATCCGGACTATTTTCTGCGCCTGGGATTGGCCCAGATTCACATCGGCGAAGGCAACTACGATCAGGGCAGGAAATACCTGCTGGAAGTCATCGAAAAATATCCTGAGCGGGCTATTCTTAAAGCTGATCTCGGTTCTACCTACCTCAGCGAAGGGTTGAATGAAGAAGCGCTGGCGCTTTTCAGGAAAGCGCTTCAGGACAACCCGAACGATGCCTTTACAATTTTCAATCTGGCCCGAACCCTTGACCAGAAAGGCCAGACGGAAGAAGCTATCGGATATTACGAAGACTTATTGACCATTACTCCGACCTACGCCAAAACCCATTACTACCTGGGCCTGGCGCATCCCAAGCAGGGGCGAACCGGTATGGGGCATTATCACACCGGGCTCTACAACTGGTTTGAAGGGGATGTCGCCAACGCCAAGTACCATTTGGGAAAGGCCATGGAAAAATTACCGGAGGAGAACATTTATAGAAAGAAAAGCAAAGAAATGCTGGATAAAATAGACAGGCTTGAAAAATTATAGACAAGCTCTATGGCAAGAAACAACAATTAACAACCATCAATTACCGCGATTCAAAGAATCCCTGGAGCGTGAATCCAGAGCAACCAGAAACTAAACCGGCCGCTAATTCAATTTCCCTGCCCGATATGCTTAATCTTTTCAAAAGACTACTTCCGCAACCATCCCTCAAGCTGACCTATGCTGCTCTAAGCGATGTCGGCCTGGTCCGGGAAAACAATGAAGACTGTTTCACTATTCTCGAAGGGAAAAACATCTTCCTCGTCGCCGACGGCATGGGTGGTCATAACGGCGGGGAGGTGGCCAGCCGATCCACAATCGAGACCCTGCGCCGTTACTTCTCCCCAAAAATCGTCAAAGCAATGCGGAGCAACTCCCAGGAAACCAGACTCGCCATGCTTACCGGCTTTGAGAAGGCCAACAGCATGGTCATGGACCTTGCGGAAGAAAACCAGGATTTGCTCGGCATGGGATGCACCCTGGTTATGGCCTTCATTCGCGGAACCACCCTTTACACCTGTCATGTGGGCGATACCCGCTGCTACGTGGTCTCGGAGAACCGAATTAGAAAAGTTACCAGTGACCATACAATGACCGAGGATGCGCCCGATAATTCATCCGGCCGCCATGTTGTAACAAGAGTGATCGGCTATCCCTTTCCGGAACCACCGGAATACAACACCATCTCTCTGCGCAAGGGCGATCGAGTCCTGCTCTGCTCCGACGGCTTATGGTCGATGATCGACGAACCGACCATCCAACAGACAATCATCAAAGCGAAATCACCGGCAAAAGCCTCGGCAAGGTTAGTAGCCCTTGCCAAACAGGGGGGGGGAGACGATAACATTACCGCCATGAATATTTTCTGCTGACAAAAGTTCTCATTTACACTTCGCTTCCTTCCTGCCCAAAACGTCCTGACAAAGATGTAGCCAACTCAACGAAAAGACAATTTGCCGGCCGTGACCCGATCCGGTTTGACAAATTGTAATTCTAATGGTTTAATAGTGCCTGGTTTTTTCAAGGGGTGTGCTTTTCAAAGACAAATCAGGTATCGGGGGCGTCCAGGATGGATCCCAGATTACATATCATTGTCACCACCGAGAACGGCAAGACCAAAACTTTTGCCATTGCCAAGCCGCTTCTCAGAAAGATTATGGCCATTATCAGCGTGGTATTCGTAGTTTCGACCATTGCCGGCATAACCTACTCAATCGAAAATTTCAGTCTGAAAGGCAAAATAAATCACCTGGAGAGTGATGTCTCTGTTCTTTCCACCGAAAAGGAAGGGCTCAAACATCATGTCGTCAGTTTGGAAGAAGAGGCAAAAGCCCAGCTTTCCGGCGCCTACGGCGAACTCATCCAACGCAGCCAGATGATTGACTCGATTTTCAGTGTTCTGGAAATCACCCCGGCCTCACAAACCGCCGAACTGAGCAACAGCAATCAGAACAAGGGCGGGCCTTTTACCAAAATTTCCGACACCTCTCTTGAAGAACTTATTTTAAAGGTCGACAAGGATATCCAGACCCTCCGGCCCATCCCCCTCGGTTATCCGGTAAAGTTCAAACGAATATCCTCGAGCTTCGGCCGCAGGACCGATCCGATGAACGGGCAAAGCGCCTTCCATGACGGCATCGATCTGAGCGGCAAAACCGGTACCGAAGTCAGGGCGACCGCCGACGGCAAGGTCATCGAAAGGGGCCGAAACAGCACTTACGGATGGTACGTTCGCATCGATCACGGTAATGATTTCTCGACAATGTACGCCCATAACAGCAAAATTATCGCGCGCCGTGGCGACCAGATCAAACGTGGGGATGTCATCGCCCTTCTCGGCAGCACCGGGCGCAGCACCGGTCCGCACCTCCATTATGAAATCAGATATAAATACCGACCGGTCAATCCCGCCAAGTTCGTCAATGTAAACAAGCTGGTTTCGCTGAACAACGGCTGATCCCTGACTTAGAGGAATACAGATGGATATTTTTAACGACAAGAAAAAAGTTTCGCCGCCTTCCCATAGCAGCCCGATCAGCAGCATAATCGGTCAGGACATGATCCTGACCGGCGATCTTGAATTTAAAAGCAAAATTCAAATTGACGGCAATATCAACGGCAATCTCAAGGGCGTCACCCTGGTCTTGAGTGCCTCCGGCAGAATAGTCGGCGATATCGAAGCAGAATCGATTACCTGCTACGGGAAAGTCGACGGAAACATAAAGGCAGGCTCACTTTTCCTGAAAAAATCAGGAGTGGTTAACGGCCGCGTCGAAACATCCGATCTTTCCGTAGAATCCGGCGGCGTTCTGAACGGCGAGATAAAATCAAGCCAGCAAACCGCCGATCTGAAAGTGGTCAAGGATTTGCCGGCCGACGTCACTGCAAAGGTTCCCGAGTTCCAGAAAGCTTGATCCATTTGGCCCAAACATTCGATTCATCAACTATGCGGGACAATTTACACCTGGACCTGAATCCGTGACGGCTTCGTTGGGGGCACTTTGTACCCACAGGGCATAAGTTTCGTACGAGCAGACAAGCTGCTCAAGTCAGCTTTATCAGTTTGTAATTGCATCAAATATTCGTTTTTCCAGAAGTGCTCTTGGAGTGCCGCGTTGGCAACTCTTCGATATATCATTAGTATTATCAACATCGTTGCCGCCTTGCATCTTCACCGTTCTCGAACGCTCACGGATTCAGGCTGGAGCTTTCCTGCGGATCTATCCGGACCATATCCCAGCTTGATCACAGATCCTTAAACAATACCCGTGTCAAAGTCTTCCGAGAAAAACGTTCCCCTTGCTGAAAGAATGCGGCCCCGCCATCTGGCCGACTTTATCGGCCAGAACCAACTCCTCGGAGAAGACAAACTTCTCTGGCGCCTTGTCAGGCAAGAACGAATGCCTTCCCTGTTGCTCTGGGGTCCGCCCGGAGTTGGGAAAACCACCCTTGCCCACATCCTGGCCAATCAAACCAAGTCCAACTTTGTCTTTTTTTCGGCAGTGCTCTCCGGCATAAAAGATGTCAGGGAGATCGTCGTGATTGCAGAAAAGCTCCTGACCGAGAAACAACAGAGCACCATTCTCTTTGTCGACGAAATCCACCGTTTCAACAAAAGCCAGCAGGATGCATTTCTACCCCATGTCGAGAGCGGCCTCCTGACCCTGATCGGCGCTACCACCGAAAATCCCTCCTTCCAGGTAATCGCTCCCCTCCTATCCCGGTGCCGGGTACTGGTCTTAAACCCCCTGTCCAAAGGAGATCTGACCGAAATCATCAACCGGGCCATCAAGGATCCTGAAAACGGCCTGGGTAAACATCAGGTTCATATCGAGCCGGAGGCCCTGGATCATCTGGCCGAGGCCGCCGACGGAGATGCCCGCCGTGCTCTGAACAACCTGGAGGTCGCCTTTTCGATCACCAATCCCGACGGAGACCGATACATCATCGACGCGACCACGGTC
Organism: Desulfurivibrionaceae bacterium; assembly: GCA_046484585.1. Taxonomy (GTDB): domain Bacteria; phylum Desulfobacterota; class Desulfobulbia; order Desulfobulbales; family JAGXFP01; genus JAGXFP01. The sequence goes on along the minus strand of JAWOIQ010000065.1, from coordinate 5,201 downwards.
GAAGAGGCGATTCAACACCGGAGCCTCCGCTACGACACTGATGGAGAGGAACATTACAATCTGATCTCCGCTCTCCATAAAAGCATGAGGGACAGCGATCCGGACGGCGCCCTGTACTGGCTGACCAGAATGATAATTTCCGGTGAGGATCCGTTATATATCGCCCGCCGCCTTATCCGTTTTGCTTCCGAGGACATCGGTAACGCCGATCCCCAGGCGCTTTCCATGGCTCTAAACGCTCGGGAGAGTTATCATATCCTCGGCTCACCGGAAGGCGAACTGGCCATCGCCCAGGCAACGATCTACCTGGCCACCGCACCTAAAAGCAATGCCACGTACAGTGCCTTTAATCAGGTATCCCGGGAAATCAAAAAATCCGGGAGCCTGCCGGTACCAAAACATATCCGCAATGCCCCAACCGCTTTGATGAAAGAACTTGGCTACGGCAAGGGCTATAAATATGCCCATGATCAGCCCGAGGGAATTGTCCTGCAGAACCACCTGCCCGATGAACTGGAGGGCAGGAAATTCTACCATCCTACCAACCGCGGGCACGAAGCGGTCATTGCCGACCGTTTACGGAAATGGCATAAAATACTGGACCAGCGAGCCGCCGACGCGAATCTCAATGAGAAGAGAAAACCATGAAGTTATCCTCAGCCCTGCCGGGTATTTCAATCTTATTGTATTTCCTGTTTTATCCACTGCCCGGTATCGCTGGAACCACCGCGGCTCAGGAGTTTCTGCTTCTGTACTCCAACAATGTCAACGGCGAGATCGAACCTTGCGGCTGAAAAAGCCGGCAACTGGGCGGTCTGTCCAAAAAAGCTTATCAATTCTCCAAGCTAAAAAAAGAAAAAGGCCTGCCCACCCTGATTGTGGACGGAGGCTCCCTGCTGTTCAAGACCAACCATCGTCTGGCCGGAAGCGGTGCGGGCCAAGCCAGGATAACCGCTGAGACCATCGTAAAGGCATATAATCTGATCGGCTATGACGCAGTCGGAATCGGAAGGCGGGATCTGGCGGCCGGTCTCGATTTTCTCCTGGAGATCAGGGACAAGTCACGATTTGACTGGCTGAGCGCCAACATTATCGACATGGATACCGACAAACCGCTGTTCAAACCTTTCGTCACCCGGCAGTTGGGGGAGCTCAGCCTGGGGATTATCGGCCTGACCGGGCAGATCCGGTCCGACTCGAAATTACTTGATGGAAACGTTGCCGTCGAACCATGGCGGGACAACCTGCCGTCGATAATCAGTAAGCTGGAAACCAGCCATGACTTCCTCATTCTCTTAACCGATCTCAATGCCGGAGATTGTCGGGAGATCGCGGAAATGTACCCGATGATCAATCTCATTGTCCAGGCCAGGGAGGTGGATACCGGCAAGCCTCCCATATATCTGACCGATAGCGCTATCCTGGTCGGAGCCGGGCAAAAGGGGAAACATATCGGCGTTATGGAAGTGGACTGGCGTCCCGCCCGCAAATGGCGGACTGCCGGCCAGCAAGCCCTTTCCGCCGGAAAAAAGGAAAGAACCCGTTTGCAGAGCCAGATGAAGCACTTGCGAGAGCGGCCGGAACTCAAGAATCACTACGAAAATAACCGGGAACGCCTCGCTGCCCTGGAAAATACTCTTGCAGAGCTTGAACGACAGGAAAAATCCGCGGCCGGAAGCGTTTCCTCCTTCGATAACAGGTTCATGGCGATGAATGTATCCTTGCCCGATCATCGCGCCGTGCTCGACCTGGTCAATGAGAACAAAAAATCAGTCAAAGCCTGGAACCGGAAAAGCCCCCCTTCAACCGGCGATGGCATGCCAGCCCGGGGATTTGTAGGCTGGACGAGCTGCCGCAACTGCCACCGGGAACAGGTGAAAAGCTGGCAGGCCGGCCGGCACGCGACATCGCACCTGACTCTGGTCGAGAAGGGACAGCAGTTCAATCTGGAATGTCTGCCGTGCCATGTAACCGGAGCCGATCGTAACGATCCGGCCGCCGCGATTGGCCGGGCCGCTGACCTGCAAGTGGTCGGCTGCGAAAGCTGCCACGGTCCAGGTTCAACCCACAGCCTTAATCCCTCCAGCCAACGGACCGTACCGATAACGGAAAAGATCTGCCTTGCCTGCCATACTCCGGAGCAGGATGATTCTTTCGATTTCGATGGAGGCCTGAAAAAGCTTAAATGTGAAATCCGGGATGATCGTGCCGGGGATTAAGAAAATCGAGAGTCGGCAAGACTTCCAGACAGCCATTTTATGGCTGGGACCCAAACGCAAAAAAGGCCTGCCGGAACAAACCGGCAGGCCTGGAAAAATCTCTAACAAAAGACAACTCAGGGAAAAATCTTGTCGAAATCATCCTCGACATTTTTCTCCTGGATCTTGTTGGCAAGGGCGATCTCTTTAACTAATAAACTTTTAGCGGTATCCATCATCTTTTTCTCGCCGAAGGAGAGGGACTTATCGGAACTCAGGACATTGAGGTCGCGGAGTACGGAAGCAATTTCATATACCGAGCCGGTTTTAATCTTCTGCATGTAATCACGATATCTCTGGTTCCAGGGCTGTGGAGATATCTCTACATTCTTCTCCTTGAGAATGGCATATACTTTTTTCACGTCTTTGGGAGGAATAATGTTTCTGAGGCCAGTCTCTTTGGCGGTTGTGGGTATCATCACCACCATTCCGGATTCGATAATCTTCATCACATAGAAAGATTGATTGGTTCCGCCAATCTCCTTTTTCTCTATAGATTCAATTTTGCCGACCCCATGAGCAGGGTATACAGCCATATCACCGCATTTAAACACTTTGTTACCTCATTATTCATTAGAGACTTCTATATACTAGGAATAACACTATAACATATTTTCGCGCAATTTAGTTGAAAAAGTTTCAAAAAATTAGGGCGATAGGCAAATAACTGACTGATTTTATAATGTTTTTTTTAATAACCTGAATACCTTTCTCCGACGAATGAAAGGCGGCGGGGGGCAATTCCTCCACGGGGATCACGGACCGTCTGAACAAATAATTACCAAGGTTGACAAGGCAATAAGCCTGGCCACCACGGCATGATAATTTCCTGAATCCGTGACGGCTTAGCAGGTGATTTTGTTTTATACCCACAGGGCATAAGTTTCGTACGAGCAGACAAGCTGCTCAATTCAGCTTTATTCGTTTGTTGTTACGTGAAAAAATCGGTTTTCCCCTGAGTCGCCTCGATATACCCCGCCGCACTGCGGGGCGCCCGATAACAGCGCATCTGCCGCGTTGGCAACTCGTTAATACACCATCAGTATTATCAATCTCAACATCGTTGCCTCCCTTGCATCTGCAACGTTCTCAAACACTCACGGATCCAGGAATTTCAAAAAAGAGTGGCCGCGACAACGTAAACAATCACGAGTTAAGGCGCCAAGGTTCGGCCCATCCCATCCAGTAAGCGATTGCAGGGTGCCGGAGATGCAAAAAGCATCGGCCTGCGATATGTACTGGTGTACATGAGCAGGCCGATAACACAGCTGATTCGATACCCTGTGATCGCTTACGCGGCAAAGCTTCCTTATTTCCCCTGCCGATTGACGAAATTCATGGCCGCGGCAACACTGTCCTCCTCAATAAGTCTTATCCCCTCCTCGATATAATCAAAAGCCCGACTGACTTCGACAAGCTCCTGCTCGGTAAATCTTGACAGCACAAAAGAAGCAGGAGCCATTTTTTCGGGAGGCCTGCCGATCCCTACCCTGAACCTGACAAACTCCCTGGTGCCTAGATGCTCTATTATCGATTTGATCCCGTTATGGCCGCCGGCCCCGCGACCGTAAACAATCTTAACCCGGCCCACCTCCAGATCGAGATCATCATGGATTACCAAAATTCGCCCGGGCACCACCTTGTAGTAGGAAGAAATCATACCCACGGGCCTGCCGCTGAGATTCATGTAGGAAGTAGGTTTGGCAAGCAACAGCGGTTCCGCCCCCAGCGCGGTCTTGACCAATTCCGCATCCCACTTTGAATCCTTAAACACTGCGCCGGCTTTTTCGGCGAGATAATCCAGCGCCATAAAACCGACGTTATGCCTGGTGAGCAGATATTTAAGGCCAGGATTTCCGAGTCCGACAATCAACAACATTATTTTCTCCGGTAAATAAAAAGCCGGAAAATGGATTCCATTTTCCGGCTTGAACGACTTTTTCCTGTATCGGCGTACGCTTGATGATTACTCGGCGGCATCAGCCTCAGCAGTTTCAGCCTCCGGTTCGGCAGACTCAGCCGGAGCGGCTTCCCCTGCCTCTTCTTCCTCTTCGCCGCCGACAGCTTTGACCTTGGTCGGATCGGCAATATAGACGACGGTACTGTTTTCGTCGTCCAGAAGTTCCAGAGTAGCCGGTATATCGATATCCTTAAGGGTAATACCATCTTCTATGGACAGGCCGGAAATATCAACAGGCAGGGAATTCGGAAAATCGAGGATTTTTCCTCTCAGCCGAACCCTGTCCATACCTATCTGGAGAATGCCACCCAGATCGACGCCCTTTGCTTCGCCAATCAGCTCAATATAAACAACCAGGTTCATGGGTTCTTCAAGGGAAACTTCGCAAAAATCGGCATGCAGCAGGCTATCCCTGAGTGGATCGGTCTGCAACTCCTTTATGATGACATGCCTGGTGCTCTTCTTTTTGCCTTCGAGAACGGAAAGATTGATCAAGGCGTTCCGACGATTAATTTCCAAAAGGGTCTTCGAGAAAGTCTTGGTTTCCAGTTCCAGGGAAACCGGTTCCGCCTTCGCGCCGTAAAGGATGGCCGGCGTCAACCCCTTGCTTCTTAAAACACGGGCCGCCCCTTTGCCGTGTGTACTTCTGACATTGGCATTCATTTCTAACTGTAACATTACTTATTGCCTCCCGAATTTATAAAAAATTCAATAATTGATTCGATAGTTAAGGTTCGTGAAGATATATCTATTGCCGATTATAACGTAAATCCGCTCACGGGGTTGGAACATATAAAGCTGAGTTGAGCAGCTTGTCTGCTTTTATATGCCCTTTAGGGTGCAAACGAAACTTATGCCCTGTGAGTATAAGTGCGCAAAGTGATGCCCAAAGGGGCATAATGCCCATTGGGCGTTGCCCAGTGGCCGAAGTCCCCCGTCAGCCGCATGCGGGTGACGCCAGGGAGGTCGAGGTAGTTGGCGCT
>JAWOIQ010000202.1:0-38923 GCA_046484585.1 Desulfurivibrionaceae bacterium | reverse complement strand
ACTATGTCATCTTTGTCTATCGAGATCTTACTATTATCACTAAATTGTATTTCGCTTAACCATACTCTAATCATATTTGTAGTTTTCCTTACTCGGATGCTAAATTTCGCCACATAACGCTGAACTCGTAAGCTTCCCTGTCAAGTAGACAGTTTAAAAATAGAGTTTCCAGCGTTCTTTGACAAATACTCCGCTGGCGTCAAATCAGCCAGGGAGTCATGTGGTCGTTGTTCGTTGTACTCGATCATCCACCAGTAGGTGGCTTCCCTGACTTCGCCGAGATTGCGGAACAGGTAAAGATCGAGCAGTTCATTCCGGTAGGTCCGGTTAAATCGTTCAATATATGCGTTCTGGTTGGGCTTCCCAGGTTGAATGTACTGGATCATCATCCCGGCAGCCTCCGCCCAGGCGACGAATTCTCCGCTTAAAAACTCCGGGCCGTTATCGACCCGCAAAATATCCGGCAGGCTCCGCTCCAGGCGAAGACTTTCAAAAACTCTAATCAGGCGCTTGCCGGTGATCGAAGTGTCAATCTCGATATGGACTGCCTCACGGTTGAAGTCATCAATCACGTTAAAGGTGCGAAACCGCTTGCCGGCATAGAGCATATCGCTCATAAAGTCAGCCGACCAAACCTGGTCGGGGCGTGGTGGTACCAGCAAGGGTTGTTTGACCCGTTGCGGCAGCCGCTTCTTGGCCCGGCGCTGCTGGTTCAGTTTAAGGTCGCAGTAAACGCGGTAAACCCGTTTGTGGTTCCAGCCATAACCATTGCGCCGAAGAGCCTTGTAGGTTTTCCAAAAGCCCCAGCGAGGGTGACGGTCGATCGTCTCGTTAATGGCATCTATGACCTTGGCATCCCGGTCCCGGGCTTGCGGAGTGCGGTAATAGGCCGCCCGGGATAAACCGATACAGCGGCAACTTTGTTGCACGGAAAGCCGGTGCTCGGCCACCAGATAGGTTGCTGCCTCGCGCTTCTCTGGTGGCCCTATAGCTTTTTTTCAATCAGGTCCCTCAGGGCCCGGTTTTCCAAGGCCATATCGGCATACATGCGCTTGAGTTGCGAGAGCTCTCGCTCAGTCTCCTTCAAGCGCTTCAGGTCGGAGGCACTCATGCCGCCGTACTTGGATTTCCAGTTGTAGTAAGTGGCGTCAGAGATGCCGTGCTTGCGGCAGATCTCTTTAACCGGGATGCCGGCATCAGCCTCCTTGAGAATCCCAATGATTTGGGTTTCGCTGAAACGTGATTTTTTCATAAGAGCCTCCTGGCAGTATTTTGCCAGAAAACTCTATTTTTGGCATGTCTACCTTTTGGGGAAGCTTACGCATTTGCCGTCTCAGGGATATGTTTCCCTTCTCGGAAGATTGAGTTCGGGTCAACCCGTCAGCCTCGAAACACCATTAATGGCGTGCAGCGTTTCGTTGTCCGGCGCTCACGCAGTCCCCAAAGAATGCAAGGCCTGACAGGAAGATCGGTCAAAAATAGAAAGTCTATGTCATTGCGGCAGTCTAAGTTGTCAGGCCGCCGCCTCTATAACGAAAGGTGTTCCGCGCCGGTCAACCGCCAGCAGGAACTCAGCCATCTTCCTTGCCACTGCGATGGTTGCCATGTTGCGGTTGCCACGGGCAAGCACCTTGGCGTGGACTTCCGCCAACAAAGTAAAAAGAAAAGGGGTCAAGTCCGCTTTTGACTTTTGTTTCAATCGATGATATAAGTTTTTCATGTCCAGACCGCTACGTATAGAATATCCGGGAGCCTGGTATCATGTGATGAACCGTGGCCGCAGATCTGAAGCAATATTTATGAACGATGCCGACCGCCAGGCATTTATCAAGGTGCTTCAGGAAACGGTGGACGGCTGGAACCTCAAAGTTTCGGCATACTGCCTGATGTCGAACCATTATCATCTCCTGGTCCAGACTCCTGACGGCAATCTTTCCCGCTGCATGCGCCATATCAACGGTATATATACTCAGCGTTTCAACCGGCGGCATAAAAAGGAAGGGCAGCTGTTTCGGGGCCGTTACAAAGCGGTACTTGTTGCTGGCGACAGCCACCTTCTGGAAGTTCTGCGATATATTCACCGGAATCCCATACAAGCGGGTATCGTTGACAATCTGGATGACTACTCTTGGAGCAGCCATCCTGGTTACGTGTCATCCGCAAAGAAGTGGCAATGGCTGGACAAGACTCCTTTGCTCGACATGCTTACCGATAAAAAAAGCAGACAGAAGTCGGCCTATATCGATTTTATATCCAAAGGCGAACCTGATGAGATTAAACGATTCTATTCCATGAAGAACCTGCCATCGATTCTAGGTAGTGATTCGTTCAAAGAATTCATAAAGGAAAAATTTGCTCACTTGGGCTTTCGGAACGAAGTTCCCGAGTCAAAGATCTTGGCGCCGACTGCCGGCGCAGTGATTTCCGAGGTATGCAAACATTATAAGATCGCCAAGAAAGAACTCTTTGCATCAAGGCGAGGGAAGGAAAATTTACCCAGGGATGTTGCGATTTACCTTGTTCGTCGATATTGCCGGGAAACCCTTCCTTCCGTGGGACGATATTTCGGCATCGAAAATTACAGCACGGTGAGCAGCATAATAGAACGGGTCAAAACCAAGCTTGATCGGGACAAGAAATTACGGAAATCCTTAGAAGGAATAGGAAGGAACCTGAACAAAAGTCAAAAGCGGACTTGACCCCTTTTCCCTGTGTATGCTGGGGGGAACCCCGTGAATTTGACTGATCCGAAGGGATTAGACACTTGGCGTGGGCTAATTGGCGAGATCGATCTTTTTGCTGGTTTTTTTGGTGCTTCAAAATTGGCTGGCTACCTGACCAATTTCACAACAGGAGAATCATGTAACTTTAAGATGACCTGTTTCAAACTAGGGGTTGGTGTAATGGTTATGGAGCCTTCTGGCAGCTATAATCTTATGTTAAACGGGCCTAAGTGCGGAAAAGACATTGAGGGTTGTTCGGCTGGCATGGGCTTAGACATCAGTATATTATCTTTATCAGCAAGTGTTGATGCTAATGGTGCAGCATCAATAACAGGCGGTGGTGGTTACGTGCCATGGGATGGTGGTTCAATAAATGCCTTTGTGTGCACTACCAAAGTGACAGGATGTGAAGGTACGCCTTGTGAATGTAATTAAGGATTAATGGTATAGTCAAAATGGAAAACTTTATCCCTACATGCTGGGCTTTGACAATAATTGCAATTATAACAGCAATTATTTCGGGAATATATATTCTTGTTTCCATGCATCAAAGAAAAGGTGGCCTAAACAAAACACACTTATGGTTTATGCCCGTACTCATAATGTTAGAATATTTCAAAATTCAGAAACAAGAAAAGCAGACTTATGGACTTGTTGGGTGGGTTTATATATTATCTATGGCCTGTTTCGTGATAGGAATATTTTATTTAGTATTTCTTGAACAAGGATTTTAGCAAAACTGTAAACCAAAAAAATAAGCCAGAACCGAACAATTCTACCAACAGGGTCCATGGGGTCAGGCTTGCAAAGTTGCAAAATTTAAGGTAGATGTTTTTCACTATGGCTCGCAAACCTCGAATTCATTATCCCGGCGCTTTTTATCATGCGGAGTTCCGGAGTATATAGAACTATCGAGGAGTTCCTGGAACACCATAAGGGAGTGTCCCTGATTTTCTTCGACCAATTTGTACGAATCTCCCGAAAGCTGCCGCACCCGCCTTGGATAAAGCTGTCTATCCGCCAGCTCCAGAGATCCCGCCGCCGTTCATGGCAATTTCCCTGAAACTGCATTATCTTTTTAATTCGACTGACGATTTGTTATTACTCTGTTTCCTGATCTCCGGTATACCATGGAAGATGGCTGCGCAAGGAGGATTGCCGCGGACTATCCGTACCGGATGGGAGATCGGCCAATCCCGGGTGGCTTGTCCCGTGATCTGGTACGGTAAAAAAATGTCTTCATTTATTTACGGCTGAATTAATTGACCCGATGAGCACTATGCCAAAAACGAGGACTTCCCCGATATCCACCGCCTTTCTGCGCACCGTGCCGCATACGCCCGGGGTATATCTGATGAAAAGCGAAGCCGGCAAAATCCTCTATGTCGGCAAGGCTCGCGACTTGCGGAACCGGCTGGCGTCCTATCGCGGCGCCGAGGCCGGGCGATTTTCCAAGACCGCGGTTATGCTCGAAAAGGCGGTTCTGGTCGAGACCATACTGACCGCTACCGAAAAGGAGGCCTTGATCCTCGAAGCCTCCCTGATCAAGAAGCATCGGCCGCGCTACAATGTCATCCTCCGCGATGACAAGAACTATCCCTACCTTAAAGTTACTGTAAACGAAAGCTGGCCCCGGGTGATGGTGAGCCGGCGGCGGCGCAAGGACGGGGCCAGGTATTTCGGGCCTTATTCCAATCCCTCCGCCATGCGCGACACCCTGGCCCTGATCCGGGAGTTGTTTCCGCTGCGCACCTGCAAGAGCCCGCGTTTGAAAAAGCGGCAAAGGCCCTGTCTCAACCAGCAGATCGGCAGGTGTCCCGCCCCCTGCTGCGGGCTTGCCGAACGGGAGGCGTATCTGAAGGCGGCGGCCAGGGTCATGGCCATTCTGGATGGGAAGAAAACCGAACTGGCCGGCTATCTGAAAGAGCGGATGGAGGAGGCGGCAAATGGCCGGGAATATGAAAAGGCCGCCTTTTTTCGGGACCGGCGGGTCTCCTTGCAAAAGACTCTGGAAAAGCAGATGATTGCGGCCGGTCACACCCGCAACCAGGATATTTTCGGGCTGGCCCGGCGGGGATTGGCGGCCGCGGTTTCGGTTATCTGCGTCCGGGAAGGTCTGGTCAGCGGTCAGCAGTCCTTTTTTATGGAGACGGTTATCGGGGATGACGGCGAAGTCATGAAGGGCTCCCTGCAGCAGTTCTACGGGGATGAGCGCAAGATCCCGCCGGAGATCCTGGTAAGCGTCGAACCGCCGAATATCGATCTGCTCGGTGACTGGCTGGCCGATCTGCGCGGGAAGCCGGTCCAGCTGAAGGTTCCCCGGCGCGGCAAACTGGCCGAGCTTGTCCTGATGGCTGAAAATAACGCCGAACAGGTTTTTGCCGATGAGGAGAAGAAGAAAAGCTCAAATCAGGCCCTGCTGGCCGCGGTCGCCAAGACCCTGAAACTGGAAAAGATTCCGCGCCGCATCGAGTGTCTGGATATTTCCAACATCGGCGGCAAACAGCCGGTCGGCTCCCTGATCTGTTTCACGGACGGCGAATCGGACAAGAAAAACTATCGCCACTACCGGATCACCGGCGGCGACACCCCGGACGACTACGCGATGATGAGCGAGGTCCTGCACCGGCGCTTCGCCCGGGAAAGGGAAGGGGAGCTGCCGGATCTGCTCCTGATCGACGGCGGCAAGGGCCAGCTTAACGTCGCCGTGCAGGCCCTGACCGAAACCGGTCGCTTGCGAGAGGTGGAGCTGGCCGCCATCGCCAAGGAAAAAAAGGAGGAAGGGGAGAAACTCTTCCGTCCGGGGCGCAAAAATCCAATCCCCCTGCCGGTCTATTCGCCGGTCCTGCTTTTCCTGATGCGGGTCAGGGACGAGTCGCACCGTTTCGGGATCAATTTCCACCGGCGTCTGCGCAGCAAGGCCACTCTGCAATCGGGCCTGGACAGGGTGCCGGGAATCGGTCCTGCCCGGCGCCGCTTGCTTTTAAGGAAATTCGGCAGCCTGAAAAGGATCAAGGCCGCTACCGTCGATGAGCTCATGGCAGTGGAAGGGGTCGGTGCGGAACTGGCCCTGGTTATCCGGGAGCATCTTAAGTCCGGTTGATCCGGCCGGGCAGGGTTATATGGTCGCCGGAGCGGGAAAACCGCCTGGATCCCGCGCCGACAGGCATTTTATCCTGAATCCGTGAGCGGACCCCGGCAAAGGCGGCGGCGGCAATTTCTCTACCCCGCTATCACGGTCTGGTTATCTAGTAACTACAGGTTGATAACGGTAAGCCGCCCAATAACCGTGACGGATTCAGGGTTATATTAAGGTTGCATTTTAATAGTCAAAAAATTATGATGTTTTACTTGTTTTCACGGCCTGTCTAAGTTTTTACCTGAATCCGTGACGGCTTCTTTGGGAATTTTGCTTTACACCCACAGGGCATAAGTTTCGTCCGAGCAGACAAGCTGCTCAACTCAGCTTTATTCGTTTGTTGTTACGTAAAATAATAGTTTTTTACTGAGTCATCTCGATTCACCCCGCCGCCCTGCATCTGCACCGTTCTCGAACGCTCACGGATTCAGGTTTTAGGCGGACATCCTTATAAATAATTTTCCTCTCCGGGAGTTTTTACTGCAATGTGGGAATATACCGATGAAGTTAAAGAGCATTTTTTAAACCCCAAAAATGTCGGTGAGATCGAAAATGCCGATGCCGTCGGCGAAGTCGGTTCTTTGGCCTGCGGCGACGCCCTGAAGCTCACTCTCAAGATAGACGACACAGAGACCATTGTTGACGCCAAATTCAAGACCTTCGGCTGCGCCAGCGCCATTGCCTCATCCTCCGCCCTGACTGAAATGATCAAGGGAATGCCCCTGGCCGAGGCTGAGAAGATCACCAATGAAGATATCGCCAACGCCCTCGGCGGCCTGCCCAAGGAAAAAATGCATTGTTCGGTGATGGGCCGGGAGGCCCTTGAAGCCGCCATTGCCGATTATCGCGGCGTCATCCTGCCGATGGCCGAAGGCGAGGTGGTCTGCGAGTGTTTCGGGGTTACCGATCTCGAGGTCAAGCGGGCGGTTAAGGAAAGCAATCTGACCACGGTGGAGGAGGTTACCAATTTCACCAAGGCCGGCGGCGGCTGCGGGAAATGCCATGACCGTCTCGAGGAGTTGATTAAAGAGGTCCGGGAAGAGAGCCCGGCTCCTGCCATTCCCGATCAGCGCCCCAAACGGATGACCAATATCCAGAAGATCAAAATGATCGAAGATGTACTGGAAAAGGAAGTACGACCGAATCTGCGCAAGGACGGCGGCGATATAGAACTGATCGATGTCGACGGTGATTTCGTTACGGTATCCCTGCGGGGTGCTTGCGGCAGTTGCCTGAAATCGCAAACCACAATCAAGGAGTATGTGGAAAAGAAATTGCGTGAGCAGATCCTTGACTCCCTGGTGGTTGAGGAGGCCAAGGCATGATTTCCGAGAAAACCGACAAGATCGTTTATATGGATAACAACGCCACCACCAGGGTAGCGCCGGAGGTGGTCGAGGACATGCTGCCTTTTTTTGGCGAATACTACGGCAACCCTTCCAGTATGCACACCTTCGGCGGCCAGGTTGGTCAAAAAATTGCCGAAGCCCGGCAACGGATCGCGGCTCTGATCAACGCCAGCCCGGAGGAGATCATCTTTACCAGCTGCGGTACCGAAAGCGATTCAACCGCGATCCTCTCCGCCGTCCAATCCTTATCCGATAAGCGCCATATCGTTACTACCAGGGTGGAACATCCGGCCGTCAAGAATCTCTGCGAAAGTCTCTATTCGATCAGCGGTCACAAGCACAAGGTAACCCAGATCCCGGTCGATAAATACGGGATGCTCGACCTCGAAAAATACCGGGAAAGCCTTACCGATGAGACCGCGATTGTCAGCGTCATGTGGGCCAATAATGAAACCGGGGTGATCTTTCCCATTAAGAAAATGGCGGCGATGGCCAGGGAGCGCGGCATCCTGTTTCATACCGACGCGGTCCAGGCGGTCGGCAAGATCCCGATCGACATGGCCGATGTGCCGGTAGATTTTCTGTCGATCTCCGGTCACAAACTCCATGCCCCCAAAGGGGTTGGCGTGCTCTATGTGCGAAAGGGCACCCGCTTTGTGCCGTTTCTGTTTGGCGGTCATCAGGAGCAGGGCCGGCGAGGTGGCACCGAGAACGTCGCTTCGATAATCGGCATGGGCAGAGCCTGCGAACTGGTGGCGGCCAGGATGGAGGATGAAAACACCAGGGTCAGGGCGCTCCGGGACCGTCTGGAAGAGGGTTTATTGCAAGCGGTGCCCCAGGCCATTCTTAATGGCCACAAAACCGAGAGGCTGCCGAATACCTCCAATATCAGTTTCGAATTTGTCGAAGGCGAATCCATCCTCCTTCATCTGGACCGCTTCGGAGTCTGCGCCTCATCGGGCTCCGCCTGCACCTCCGGTTCCCTTGAGCCTTCCCATGTCCTGCGGGCCATGGGGGTGCCTTTTACCGCGGCGCACGGTTCGATCCGCTTCAGCTTAAGCGTCTATAACACCGATCAAGACGTCGATTACGTCCTCGAACATCTGCCGAAGATCATCAGTGATCTCCGTGCCATGTCGCCGTTCTGGCAGGAGACCAGTAAAGAGAAGGCGGAATAGGGATTAAATCCGCACCTCTGCTGAACGGTTACGGTGCGACGGTTTTGGGTACTTTGCCGACCGCCCCGGTGAACGATTACAACAAAAAGAGGATTAGATGAAAGTAATTCCGGCTTCGTTTGAAATTCAGGATGATTTGGACCGCCAGTCTCCGGCCCTGCGGATAGAGGCGTGCGGGCGCATCTGTTATAAAAGCGAAGACAAGATCGATGACGCATCCGCCACCCCCTTTATCGAGAAAATCCTGAAGCACGGCCATAACTCCGTGGCTGAAATGGCTGTAATTACAATTAAAGTTGAGTTCGACTCGGAAAAACTAGCCTGGCAGTTCTATGGATGCCAGCCTAGATTCATCCAGATAGACCGGCTCAACAAGAACGAGTTGCTGATTACCGGCAGTATCCGGGCCTACCGTGAGTTGTACCGGGAGAACAGCACCATCAAGCTTATCAAGGGGATCGCCGCATTCCTGTTTGACCGTTACCCTCTCTTCTTTAAAGATATCGTGACCAAGCGCGGCCTTTTTCCGCAAACCGGGGTAACCGTCGAAAAAATTTCCCTTGCCGAAGTCGAAAATCTGCCCATCGACCAGCTTGCCAGGCACCGTTATCTCGGCGTCAAGTTTTACACCAATCGGGCCGTGACCCACGAAATCGTCAGACACCGGCCCTGCTCTTTTTTGCAGGAGAGCCAGCGCTACTGCCGCTACAGCGAGGATAAATTCGGTTCCGAAGTTACCTTTATCAAGCCGATGTTTTTCGAGGAAGGAAGCGAGGAGTACAAGCTCTGGGAGCGGGCCATGGCGGAGACCGAAAAGATCTATCTCAAACTGCTCAGAACCTCCTCGCCCCAGGCGGCCCGTACCGTACTCCCCAATTCATGCAAAACCGAAATTATCGTCTATGCCAATCTCCTCGAATGGCTTCATATCTTCAGGCTTCGGGTTACCCCGGCCGCCGAGCCTTCGATGCGCGAGGTGATGATCCCCCTGCTGGCCGAATTTACCCAACGTTTCCCCGCCCTCTTTGAGGGAGTCCGGAGCTGATCGTTATCCAATTGTACTTGTTATAAACCCGGTCGTGGTCGGCCGGTTTTACTTTTGAAGGTTACCTTTATAAGCAGATTAAAAAGAATTAAGGAGGTTAGTCATGGCTTTAGATCCCACCAAACACGCTGACTGGGAAATTGCGGAAGAAGCGGAATCCCGCATGAAAACAGTCTACGAGCTCGGCGAAAGTCTCGGTCTGGAGAAGGAAGAGGTTCTTCCTTACGGCCATTACATCGGCAAGCTCGATTTCCGGAAAATCATGAACCGTCTCGGCGACAAGCCCGACGGCAAATACGTCGACGTTACCGCGATCAGTCCGACTCCTTTGGGCGAAGGTAAATCCACTTGCGCCATGGGCCTGGTCCAGGGACTCGGTAAGCGCGGCAAGAGCGTGGTCGGCGCCATCCGTCAGCCTTCCGGCGGTCCCACCATGAACATCAAGGGCAGCGCCGCCGGCGGCGGCCTGGCCCAGTGCATCCCTCTTACCCCGTTCTCCCTGGGGCTGACCGGTGATATCAACGCCATCATGAATGCCCATAATCTCGGGATGGTGGCGCTTACCTCCAGGATGCAGCATGAGAACAATTACACCGACGAGCAACTGGCCCAGCGTAATCTCAAGCGTCTGGATATCCATCCCAAAAAGGTCGAGTTCGGCTGGATTATCGACTTCTGCGCCCAGGCCCTGCGAAATATCACGATCGGCCAAGGCGGCAAGATGGACGGTTATACCATGCAGTCCAAGTTCGCCATCGCCGTTTCTTCCGAAATCATGGCGATTCTCTCCATCGCCACCGACTTGAAGGATATGCGTGAACGGATCGGCAAGATCGTGGTCGCCTACGACAAGCAGGACCGGCCGATCACCACTGCCGATCTCGAAGTTGACGGCGCCATGACCGCTTGGATGGTCGAGGCCCTGAATCCGAACCTGATGCAGACCCTGGAAGGCCAGCCGGTGGTTGTTCATGCCGGGCCGTTTGCCAATATCGCCATCGGCCAGTCCTCGGTTATCGCCGATCGGGTCGCCCTGAAGATTGCCGATTACAATGTGACCGAGTCCGGATTCGGCGCCGATATCGGTTTCGAGAAGTTCTGGAACCTCAAATGCCGTTACAGCGGCTTGAAGCCCAACTGTGCCGTGGTTGTTGCTACAATCAGGGCCCTTAAATGCCATGGCGGCGCCCCTATTCCGATTCCCGGCAGACCGATGCCCGAAGAGTATGCTAAAGAGAATGTCGGCTGGGTCGAGGAAGGCTGCAAGAACCTGATTCACCATATCGAGACCGTCAAGAAAGCCGGAATCAATCCGGTGGTCTGCATTAACGCCTTCTACACCGATACCGATGCCGAGATCGCGGCGGTCCGGCGTCTCGGCGAGGCGGCCGGCGCCAGGGTCGCCCTGTCCAGGCACTGGGAGCATGGCGGTGACGGCGCTCTCGAATTTGCCGATGCGGTGGTCGATGCCTGCGAAGAGCCGAACGACTTCAAGTTTCTTTACGAACTCGACACTCCCCTGGAGAAGCGGATCGATCTGATCGCCAGGGAAGTCTACGGCGCCGACGGAGTCAGCTACTCACCCGAAGCCAAGACCAAGCTTGACCGGATGGAGAAAGATCCGGAGATGAAGGAGATGGGTACCTGCATGGTCAAGACCCACTTGAGCCTCTCCCACGATCCGAGCAAGAAAGGCGTCCCGACCGGCTGGACCTTGCCGATTCGCGACATCCTCACCTACAAGGGCGCCGGCTTTGTGGTTCCGGTTGCCGGGGCAATCAGCCTGATGCCCGGTACCGCCTCCGACCCGGCCTATCGCCGGATCGATGTCGATACCGAGACCGGTAAGGTTAAAGGGGTATTCTAGGCCCTTAATAAGCAATCACGGGGGTATTGATTAGACCTGTGATTGCTGCTTCGATATTTATTATTGAGAAGGCCCGGGGATTTCCCGGGCCTTTTTTATTGGGAGGCCCGGCCTGTGGCGTGCGTGGCGGGCACAATGGGAATGGTGGATCACTTCCTTCCGGGTGGTCAGATTAACATCAGAGATGCTGCAGGTCGGATGGGGAAGGTGATCAACACTTCCCGGCGATGGTCAGTTCCGCCTCGGAAGGGCGGACGTAGATCGGCACCGCCTCGGCGGGATCAACGAAATGTTTTGCGGAAAACATCTCGGAAGCGAGGAGCCCGATGGTCGCCGCCCTGGGGAAAAAGGTGCGGGGCGGGGCAAAAATCGCCGAGTCGCCGAGGGTTTCCTTGAATAAATCGCGATAGGCGAGACCGCCGTCGCCGACCAGCACGGTCGGCTGGTCGATAAGCCCGGCCAGCTTCTCCGGCTTCAAGACCAGATCGACGCCGGTTTTCCGTGGGATTCCCTGGTTGTCGCAACAGTAGAAGGCTGCATAGACTTCCTTTTTCCGGGCATCGAGCAAGGCGCAGATCCGGCTGTCCGGCGGGGCCACAAGCTGGCGGGCCAAACCGTCAAGGGTCGGGACCCCAAGAAGAGGGCGTTCGGCGGCCATGGCCAGACCTTTGGCGGTACTGAGTCCGATCCGCAGTCCGGTAAAGCTTCCCGGGCCCAGACTGATCGCGATTCCGTCGATCTGGCGCCATTCCAAGCCGGTCTCAAGTCGCACCCGGTCCACCTGGCGGATCAGCCGCCGGGAATGGGTGGTGGCGGTATCGACCGAATACTCGGCCAGGCAGCGGTTGCCGGACATCAAAGCGACGCTGCCGCACATGGTGGCGGTTTCGATAGCCAGGATCAGGGGGGGCGCCGGTTGGGGATCAGTTTTTTTCATCGGCGAATTCCGGGGAAAGCTGTTTGTCGATTCGAAATAAAGTTGAGTTTAGCAGCTTGTCTGCATTTATGCCCTTTAGGGTGCAAACGAAACTTATGCCCTGTGGGTAAAAGGAGCGGACCTGTCCGCGGTGATCCGCTCGCCGGGCTTTTGTAACCGTTCACCGGGGCGGTCGCCAAAGTACCAAAAACCGCTGTTCAGGTGAGGAGACGGACGATATCGTTGTAGAAGACGAAAACCATCAGAGAGACCAGGATCACCAGACCGATCTGCTGCCAGATCTCCATGGCTCTCTGGGACATCGGTCTGCGGAGCAGGGCCTCGTAAGAAAAGAACATCAGATGGCCGCCGTCCAGAATCGGGATCGGCAAGAGGTTGAGGATGCCGAGGTTGACGCTGATCAAAGCCATGAAATAGACCAGGTTTATCCAGCCGGCTTCCATTTGTTGTCCGGCCAGTTGGGCGATCATGATCGGACCGCCCAGTTCGCTGGCCGGGATCACAGCCTGGATCATCTTGATGATGCCCATAATAGTCAGGTAGATCAAGGACCAGGTCTGGATGAATCCCCCCTTGATCGCCTCCCATAGCGATGCATTCTCGTAGGTAACCTCCTGGCTCCGGGAGATTCCCAGCATGTAGCGTTTCTCGATCTCCTCGCCGAAAATATTACGGCTTGGAGTGAATTCGGGTTGGGCGGTGATCTTCTGCCTTTCGCCCTGACGTTCGATCACCAGCTCAACAGGTTCGCCTTCGCTGTTGGAGATCCGGTTGGCAACATCCATCCATTCATCGGTTTGCTTGCCGTCGATCGAGATAATCCGGTCGCCGGCTTCGAGACCGGCGGCTTCGGCGGGCGAGTCGGCCGAGACGGCGCCGATCACCGTATTGTCGACCGGGGTCGGCATTCCGGCGAAAGCGAAGATCATGAAGAACAGAAAAACGGCGAACAACAGGTTGGAAACCGGACCGGCAGCGACGATGCAAAAGCGCTGCCATACAGGTTTTGCCGCAAAGGAGCGATTCTTCTCCCCGGCCGGGATCTCTTCGTCACGCTGTTCGCCGAACATCTTGACATAGCCGCCGAGGGGCAGGGCGCTGATCAGATATTCGGTTTCTCCATAGCAGCGGCTGAAGATCTTCGGGCCGAAGCCGATGGAAAACTTGAGAACCCTGACATTGAACATTTTGGCCAGGATAAAATGGCCGAATTCATGAACAATGATCAACAGGCCCAGGACGATGATGAAGGATAATATTGAGTTCATAGTAGGTTCTTTTAATTATGGAGATTGTATTGGTTTGAGTCAACCAGCAATTTTGCCCGGGTCCGGGCGTCCCGGTCCGCGGTCAGGATGGTCTCCAGGTCGACCGCTTGGCCGGGATTGAATTGCGCGACTGTCCCGGCAACGATTTTGGTGATTCCGGTAAAGCTGATTCTCCTATCGAGGAATGCCGCCACCGCAACTTCATTGGCGGCGTTAAAAACAGCCGGCGCGATGCCGCCTGAAGTGCATACTTCATAGGCGAGCTTCAGGGCCGGGAATTTTGCCAGGTCGGGATTGTGGAATTCGAGGCTTTCGGCAGCGGCCAGGTCGAGGCGCGGCAGGTCCAGGGGTAAGCGCTCCGGAAAGGCAAGGGCGTAAGCGATGGGGATCTTCATATCCGGAATACCCAGATGGGCGATAAATGAACCGTCCCGGTACTCTACCATCGAGTGTACGATTGACTGGGGGTGAATCAGGACTTCGATCTTGTCCGCTTCGATATCGAACAGGTAGCGAGCCTCGATCACCTCAAGACCCTTGTTAATCAGGGTAGCGGAGTCGATTGATATCTTGTCGCCCATGTCCCAGTTGGGGTGGGCGAGGGCCTGTTCGGGGGTGACGTTATCGAGTTCTTTCGCGCCGGCCGCGAAAAAAGGGCCGCCTGAGGCGGTCAGGATAAGTCGGGAGACGTCTTCGCGGCGGCCGGCGTCGAGACCCTGATTTATGGCGCTGTGCTCGCTGTCGATAGGAAGAAGATTGACCTTGTAGCGGCGGACTTCTTTCATGACCAGATCGCCGGCCATGACCAGGGTCTCCTTGTTGGCGAGGCCGATGTCCTTGCCGGCCCGGATCGCCGCAAGGGTCGGGGTCAGGCCGGCGGCCCCGACGATGGCGGAAACGACCATTTCCGCCGACGGGATCGTGGCAACCCGTTCATTGCCTTCCGGGCCGGATAAGACCCGGTTCCGCCAGTGTGGCGGTAAAATCCCGGTCAGCTCCCCGGCCAGCAGCGGCTCGCTGATCGAGACCAGTTCCGGCGCGAATTCATCGATCTGCTCCTTCAGCAGGGATAAATTGCGGCCGGCAGCCAGACCTACCACTTTGAAGCGGTCGGGATACTGCCTTACCACTTCCAGGACGTTCCGGCCGATCGAGCCGGTGGAGCCCAGCAGGGAAATTTTTTTAACCATGTTTTACTTCCAAAAATTGTAACCGTTCACGGGGGCGGTCGCCAAAGTATCCAAAACCGCCGGACTGTAACCGTTCAGCAGTGGTGCGGATTTGGACAAGCGGGCCGGCGCCGCGTACCTCTTGTACTTAAAGCCGGGCCGATCGTCCGAAGATGCGGTGCTGCTGAACGGTTACCAAAAATTCAGTGATCAGAGGCTGATTAAGCCGAAATCAAGCAGGTAGAAAAGAACCGGGGCCGCGATCATCAAGGAATCAAGACGGTCCAGGACCCCGCCGTGGCCGGGCAGGATATGACCGGAATCCTTGACCCCCATGGTCCGCTTGATCATCGATTCGGTAAGATCGCCCATGACGCCGACCAGGCTGAGGAAAACGGTAAGAAAGGCGATCTTGACCAGAGAATACCAGGGAAAGAACCAGATGCAGACGATGAGCGCACCGAGAATGCTGCCGGCCACTCCGCCGAGCAGGCCTTCGATGGTCTTGCCGGGACTGATGGCTGGCGCCATTTTATGGCGTCCGAACATCTTGCCGGTGTAATAGGCGAATGAGTCCGAAAAAACGGTGATCACCGTCAGCAGGATCAATAATTGCTTTCCTTCGGTAAGGGTCAGCAGCAGGGTGAAATGGGAAAAGCTGAATCCCACGTAAAATACCCCGAAACCGAGCCTCATCATCAGGGCATAAGCGCTGAACTCCGCCTGCTCGTTGTTGAGCACCGAGTAACGGCTGAGGCTGTAGACGATCAGAAAGAAAAGCGAGAGGAAGAGGCCGGCCGAAACCGCTTCGGGTTTGCCGGCGTAGGCGGCTGCCAGCGGCAGCAGACCGAGGATGGTGCCGATTATTTTGTCGCGCCGGCTGCAGCTGGCCAGGGTCATGGCGAAATATTCATTAAGGGCCAAGGCGCCGAGAACCAGAAAGGTAAACCAGAAGAGCCAAAAAGGTCCGTACAATAAGAGCGCCAGCCAGCCGCCGCTTATAACCAGGCCGGTTGCTATTCTTGTTCGATTCAAGATTATCCTACCTGGTTTGAGGTTTTGCCGAAACGTCGCTGCCTTTTTTGAAAATCGGCCAGGGCCGAGATAAACTCATTTTTTCGAAAATCGGGCCAGAGGGTCTCGGTAATATATAACTCGGCATAGGATAATTGCCAGAGCAAAAAATTGCTTAAACGGGATTCGCCGCCGGTCCTGATTAGCAGATCCGGGTCGGGTTGGCCCGCCGTGTCGAGATGCTCGGAAACGATTTTGTCATCGATTTCCGCCGGATCGAGCAGCCCCGCCCGGCATTTTTCCGAGATTTGCCTGATTGCCCGAACAATTTCGTCTCTGCCGCCGTAGCTCAAGGCCAGATTGAGAATCAGGCCGCTATTGTCCGCGGTTTGGTTGATGGCGTGGTCAAGGACGTCGCGTACCTCGGCCGGCAATCTCTGGTGCTGTCCCAGGCATCGCAGGGAGACGTTGTTTGCGGAAATGGTCTTGAGTTCGCTTTGCAGGAAGTTCTTGAGAAGTCCCATCAGGGCCTGCACTTCAGAGGCGGGCCGATTCCAGTTTTCAGTGGAAAAGGCGTACAGGGTAAGAAATTTCACCCCAAGTTCGCCGGCGGTCCGGACAATATCCTGAACGGACTCGATTCCCTGTTTATGGCCGATGGGTCTGGGTAGACCGCGTTTCTGAGCCCACCTGCCGTTACCGTCCATGATAACGGCAACGTGGGTCGGGATATTATCGGGGTCGAGCTCGGTTGAGACTGTCATCTATAGGTCTTTGGTTCCGGATGTTGAACCGTTGGCGGCTGGATAAGCCGGGCGGTATTGGTCGCAAGCCGTTGTAAATAAATAATCATCACATTGAAATGCCGCACTCGGCATAAGGGGCTGTAACAAACTGGGCAAAAATGTAATGGTCATTTCGTAACGGCCCCTGAAAAGTCGCCAAAGATAAATGGAGCGTACTTCGGCAGGCTCAGCACGAGCGGTAAATCGATAAGTTACTTCCCTGACTTGGACGGCCGAAAACGAGATCAGACTTCCATAACCTCTTTTTCCTTCTCAGCCATCAGCTCGTCAATTGAGCTGATAAACTTATCGGTATCCTTCTGGGCGTCGTCCTGGAAAGTAAACAATTCGTCTTCGGTTATCTCTTTGCTGTTTTTCTGTTTTTTGAGGGTGTCGATGGCGTCGCGCCGGGAATTGCGGATGGCAACCCGGTATTCCTCGGTGATCTTCTTGACCTGTTTGACCAGTTGTTTGCGGCGCTCCTCGGTCAGTTGCGGGATGGCGATGCGCAGAACCTTGCCGTCATTGATCGGGTTGAGGCCGAGATTGGCTTTCTGGATCGCCTTTTCGATCGGCCCGAGCAGTTGGGAGTCCCAGGCCTGGATTTGAATCAGGCGGCTTTCCGGAATAGTTATAGTGGCGACCTGATTGATCGGCATCTTGGCGCCGTATGCTTCAACCTTGAGACCCTCCAGCAGTGAAGTGGAAGCCCGCCCGGTCCGAATCTTGGCCAGTTCGCGCTTGTAGGCGTCGAGACTGCTCTCCATCTTTTCGGTCATTTCCTTGAGTACATCACTCATTTCCTTCACCCTTGATGATTGTTCCGGTAATCTCGCCGGTTACCGCCTTGCTGATATTCCCGGGTTTGTTCATGTCGAAGACCAGAATGATTTTGCTGTTGTCCCTGGCCAGGGATATGGCCGCCGAATCCATTACCTGCAATCTTCTTTGCAGGACCTCACCATAGGTAAGTTCCTTGAATTTGACCGCGTCGGGGTGGGCCAGGGGATCCTTGTCGTAGACCCCGTCGACCCGGGTCGCCTTGCAGATTATATCGGCATTGATTTCGAGGCCCCGGAGTACTGCCGCCGTATCCGTGGTGAAGTAGGGGTTGCCGGTCCCGGCCGCGAAGATTACTGCCCGGCCCTTTTCGAGATGACTGACGGCGGTCAGTTTGGCATAGGGTTCGCAGACGGTCGGCATCGGAATGGCCGACAAGACCCGGCAGGGGACATTGTTCTTTTCCAGGGCGTCTTTCAAGGCCAGGCTGTTGATCACCGTGGCCAGCATCCCCATATTGTCGGCGGCGGCACGGTCCATGCCTTCCGAGGCGCCGGCAACGCCGCGAAAGATATTGCCGGCGCCGATTACCAGCCCGATCTGGACGCCGAGGCCGAGTAAGTCCCCGATCTCGTCGGCGACATAGGTAAGCATCTCCGGATGGATACCGTATGAGGCTTTGCCCATCAGGGCTTCGCCGCTTAGTTTCAGAAGAACCCTTTTGTATGTTGGATCGGTCAAGTTGTCCCCGTCTGCTCTCTTTCGCCGGATCAGGCGCCTACCTGGAAGCGGGCAAATCTCTTGATGGAGATATTCTCGCCGATCTTTGCAATGATCTCATTCAAGAGGTCCTGAATGGTGAGATCGGGGTTTTTGACGAATTTCTGCTCCATGAGAGTTACTTCGGAGTAGTATTTGTCGATTTTCCCGGCGACGATCTTGTCGATGATGTTTTCCGGTTTGCCAGACTCCAGGGCCTGATTCTTGAAAATTTCGGTTTCCCGGGCGACAAGTTCGGCCGGAACTTCCTCGCGTTTGGTGGCGACGGGATTACTGGCCGCAATGTGCATGGCGACATCCTTGGCAAATTCCCGGAACATGTCCGATTTGGCTACAAAGTCGGTTTCACAACCGATTTCGACCATAACACCCAGTTTGCCGCCGGCATGGATGTAGGTTTCGACCAATCCCTCGCTGGTGGCCCGATCGGCTCTTTTCATCGCCACGGCCAACCCCTTCTGGCGAAGGAAGTCAACGGCTTTCTCCATATCGCCGCCGGTTTCGACCAGCGCCTTTTTGCAGTCCATCATGCCCGCGTTGGTTTTGTCACGTAATTCTTTTACCATCTGGCTTGTTATTTCCACAACTTGCTCCTAATGTTTTCTAACGGTTATATGACTATCCAGCCTGGAGCTGGAAAAGTAACTGCTAAGCTGCGCCGAAGATGCGCAACCTGGAAGGTGCATAAACTTCGGAGGGCTGGTGAGCCGTATCCTTCGGTAATCGGTATGGTAATAGGGCCGATGCCAAAGCAGATGTGGTGCTGCCGAACAGTTACATGGTTATGTGAAAAAAATCCGCCGAAACCGGCCCGTTTCGATTTATGCGAAGACGGGCAGCGGTTTCGGTAGGTTTTTTGTCTTTTTACTCCTGGGTCGTTGCCTGATCGGTGCTTTCGGCTGAAGATTCAGCGGCGGATACCGCTTCGGGAACCACCTCGGCTTCGCCGGAGTCCATTTTGGAGGTTTCTTGCTCCTTGCCGGCGAGAACGGCATCGGCCATTCTCGAAGAGACCAGTTTGATCGCCTTGATGGCATCGTCGTTACCGGGAATCGGATAATCGATTCCGTCGGGGTTGCAATTGGTGTCGGCAATGGCTACCACCGGGATGCCGAGACGGTTCGCCTCGACAATGGCGATGTTTTCCCGTTTGGGGTCGACGACAAAAATCGCGCTGGGCAGCTCCTTCATCGTTTCGATCCCACCCAGGTTCCGTTCGAGTTTCACTACCTCTTTTTCCATCATCAGCTTTTCTTTCTTCTTGTACTGATCTATAGAACCGTCTTCCTGCATGGCTTTAATTTTTTTCAGGCGGTCGATGGATTTGCGGATGGTCTGGAAGTTGGTCATCATTCCGCCCAGCCAACGGTTGGTCACATAAAACATCCCGCATCTTTCGGCCTCTTCCCTGATGATTTCCTGGGCCTGTTTCTTGGTGCCGAGAAAGAGAATGGTACCGCCCTTGGCGACGGTTTTCTCGATAAAATCGTAGGCCTGGTTGAAGAGAGGCAGGGTTTTGTCGAGGTTGATAATATAGATCTTGCTGCGGGCCCCGTAGATATAAGGCTTCATTTTCGGGTTCCAGCGACGGGTCTGGTGACCGAAGTGCATTCCGGCCTCCAGCATTTCCTTCATTTGAACGTGTGACATGTTGCTCTCCTTTTTCTGGTTTTTCCTCCATCCCTTTGTCCCGACCTGCTTGGCAGGCACCAGAGGGGAATCGCGGGATGTGTGTTTTACCTTTTTGACAAGGCGGTTAGTGTTGCTGAAATAAACGCCACCTTTTAACATTATGCCTGATTTTTTGCAAGGCACAAGGGCAAAGGGTGGATAAAAAAACTTGACTGGACCAAACAAATCAATAGAATGGCTTTTTCGCCGGTTTAGTACCCCGTTTCTCTTAAATTTTCCTGAATCCGTGAGTGTTCGAGAACGGTGCAGATGCAAGGCGACAACGATGTTGATAATACTAGTGGTATATCAACGAGTTGCCAACGCGGCAGATGCGCCGTTATCGGGCGCCCGCAGGGCGGCGGGGTGAACCATGGCAATCCAGGGAAAAAGATTATTTAATGCAATTACAAACTGATAAAGTGAAATTCCCCACGAAGCCGTCACGGATTCAGGATTTTAAGTGGATAATGCCCCCAATGTCACTGCCTGACCTTAAACCGAATAAAATTCTGATCCGGTCGACCAACTGGATCGGAGATGCCATCATGACGACTCCGGCGGTTCGGACTGTCAGGCAAAATTTCCCCGAGGCCCATATCGCGATCCTCGCCTATCCGTGGGTGGCCGACATATTCCACAGCTCACCCCATGTCGATGAGGTTATTCTCTATAATAAAACCGGCGAACATCGCGGGTTAAAGGGGCTCTGGCGTCTGGGCCGCGAGTTGGCCGAAGCTGAATTCGATATCGCCATCCTGCTCCAGAACGCCTTTGAAGCAGCCCTGCTGGCGGCAATTGCCGGTATCCCGGTGCGGGCCGGTTATATCAGGGATGCGAGGCGGTTGCTTTTGACCCATCCGGTAAGAATCCGGCCGGAAGTGCGCAAGCTCCACCAGGTCCATTATTATCAGGAGCTGTGTCGGGGACTGGGGCTGACTCCCGGCCCCGATCAATTGTTTTTGCAGCTGGCCCCGGAGATCGAACTCCGGGCCCGGGAGCTGGTTTCGGATTTTGCGGGGCGGCCGCTGATCGGCTTTAATCCCGGGGCGGCCTACGGCCCGGCCAAGTGCTGGCCGGTGGAGCGATACGGCAGGCTCGCCGCCTCCCTGGCCGGGGATTTCAACGCGATGATCCCGGTGTTCGGGACCGCGTCCGATGCGGCTACCGCCAAGACGATCCGGAGCTTTGCCCCGGAAAATGTTATTGATCTGGCCGGCAACACCTCCCTGGCCGAGGCCATGGCCCTGATCGGGATCTGCGACGCTTTTGTCACCAACGATTCCGGTTTGATGCATGTTGCGGCCGCCAGGGAGACCCCCATGGTGGCGATATTCGGCTCTACCGACCCGGTGGCCACCGGCCCTTTTTCCGAACGAGCCGTGGTTATCCAGAAGAAAATGGCATGCCAGCCCTGTTTCAAAACCCACTGCAAATCCGACTTCCTCTGTATGAACAGCATAGAGGTCGAGGAAGTGGCCGAAGCGGTTGGAAAGCTGCTTGGCGATCAACGGGCGCGGCAATGAACGATATCGCCGAGAAAAGACCGGCGGTGTTTCTTGACCGCGACGGCACGATCAACGAGCAGATGGGTTATGTAAATCATCTCAGCCGATTCGTTCTTCTGCCGGGCAGTGCGGCGGCCATCCGGATCTTGAACGAACACCGCATTCCGGTCTTTGTGGTGACCAATCAGTCCGGTCTGGCCCGGGGTTATTTTCCGCCCGCGCTTTTAGATGAGGTACATGGCAAAATGATCGAGATGCTGGCGGCGGAAGGAGCAAGGGTCGATGGAATCTATGTCTGCCCTCATCATCCGGAGGCGAGGGAAGAACGCTACCGGGTTGATTGCGATTGCCGCAAGCCTAAACCGGGGCTCTTTATCCGGGCGGCCCGGGAACATGGGATCGATCTTGACGCTTCCTTCGTGGTGGGTGATCGCTGGTCTGATCTGAAGGCCGCCGCCGCCTGCGGGGCTACCGGGATTCTGGTGCTGAGCGGTTACGGGCGGGGGGATCTTGAGTATATCGGCCCGACGCAGTCGATTCGGCCGGCCCATGTCGCCGAGGATCTGCTTGATGCTGCTGCCTGGATTATCAGGTCTTTGGCGGAAAAATAAGTCCCGCCGGGCTCCGCGGCGCTTTATTGATCTGAAAAATCGTAAACCAATTCGTTCTTCTTGAGCAGACCATGCTCCTTCCTGGCGATCTTCTCGATGTAGGCCGGATCATTGGTCAAGAGGTTGATCTCATCCTTGAGTTGCCGGTTGTCATCCCGCAGTTCCGCGTTTTCCGTTTCAATCTGCCGGAGGTTTTTCGAGACCCGGTGATAACGAATTGCCCCCCATGGTGAGAAAAGAACCCAAGCCGTCAGCAGCAGGATGGCGAGCCAGCCTGCCTTCAGTAATTTTTTGGTTTTACGGTCCATTGCGCGGGATAACATCTTGTTTCCGGTTTTTCAGTTGTATGAAAAAGCGTGAAGGCGGCTGGTTTCCACAGCCAAGGCTCGGCTTGCCTTGAGCTTCAAGCAACATTCGTCTCACGATATAACAAATATTTATTACCTGATCATAAATGAATTACATCTGTTTCGACAGGGAAAAACCGCGGTCCTACATCTAAAAAAGCCGGGGAGAGATGGGAAATACCTGCAAGTAACAGGAAGGGGCAGCGATTGCAACTATTCACCCTTCAAGGATTTGAAATGGCTGGGAGAGATATCGTGTTTTTTCAGGAGATTGTAAAGATCGGCCCGGTATTTCCCGGCCAATTCCGCGGCTTTGCTGACATTGCCGTCTGTGGTCTTAAGGAGGTTAACGAGGTAGTTTTTTTCAAAAAAGGCTCTTGCTTCTTTAAAGGTCGATAGAGAATTATCTACATTTCCGGTTCGCAGGATAAGATCTTCCGTAATGGTATCGGTATGGGTCATGGCAATCGCAAATTCAATGGTATTTTCGAGTTCCCTGACATTGCCCGGCCAATCGTGCATCATCAGTTTGTGCATGGCCGCAGGGGTAATATTCTTAACTTCCCTTGCCATCTGCTCACCATATTTGCTGATGAAATGCTCGACCAGGGGAGGTATGTCTTCCTTTCTCTCTTTCAGGGGGGGGAGTTCAATCGGGATGACGTGGATCCGGTAAAAGAGATCTTCGCGAAAATTTCCTTTTTTTACCTCGTTTTTTAAATCCTTGTTGGTTGCGATAATGACTCGAACGTCAATGGGCAAAGATTCCTCGCTGCCCAAAGGGAAAACAATTCTCTCTTGCAAGACCCTGAGCAGTTTAGCCTGCATGGAAAGAGGCATGTCGCCGATTTCATCAAGAAAAATAGTGCCTTGATCGGCTCTTGCAAAAAGGCCGATGCTTTTCTTCTCGGCGCCGGTAAAGGCGCCTTTCTCATATCCGAACAGTTCACTTTCCAGTAATGTTTCCGGGATAGCGGCGCAGTTGATGGTCTGGAAGGGAAAGTCTCTTCTCCGGCTGGAAATGTGGATGGCTTTGGCGATCAGTTCTTTTCCGGTGCCGCTGGGGCCGTAAATAGCGACATTTGAGCCGGTTCCGGCGATGCGGGTAACCTGTTTGAGAATCCGTTGCATCGATTCGCTTTTGGCAATGATATTGGCAAAGTCATATTTGTCCTCGACCAGTTCCCGAAGTCTTTTTATCTCGCCGGTCAGTTTGCTTTGTTTTCTTGCCCGCTCGATTTGAATTATCAATTCGCGTGAATCAAAGGGTTTGGTCAGGTAGGTAAAAGCCCCGCGCGTCATGGCATCAACCGCGCTTTCGATGCTGCCATGGGCAGTAAGAATGATCACCGGCAGATCGGGATGAATAAGGTGGAGCTCCGCCATTAAGGTAAGGCCATCCTGGTTGACCAGCTGCAGGTCAACAACCCCGACATCGAAAGTCTGCCGGGCGGCAATTTCCTTTGCTTCGTTTTCATTTATGGCGGTTGTGACTTCATAACCGGAGGCATCAAGCCTGATATGGATAAGGTCCAGAAGGCTTTTGTCGTCATCGACTACCAGTACTTTAGGACTCGGCATGGGTAATTCCTCTATCGAGTAAACTTCCTTTTCTGCTGTTCTATTTCGATATCGATCTGCTGCATTCTTTCAATAACCTGAAAGAGTCCCAGCCAGATCCGCGCCTCTCCCGCTAAAATGCCTTCCGGGAACTCCTCGATCAACTGGTTGAAATAATGTTGTGATTTCTTGAAATCCTTGGCCGGATATTCAATATTCGCGTAAATCAGGCCCAGATTATACAGGGCTCCATCTCTTGGCGGCTTGTTGCCTGCCCGGTCAAGGATGAGCAGATTCTTCTTGACGGCCTTCTGGAAATCCTGGTTCCTGCCTGTATTATGAGCTAAAATGACCGATTCATACATTTCACTTAAAGTCACCAGGGTCTTTTCCTTGACGTCTAGTCCTTCAAGCAGGCTGACAAAGGTTTTTGCTTCGGAGGCGAGAGGTGAATCGGGAAAATTTTTGATAAGCTTTTTAAAATAATGCCTTGATAATCGATAATCTCTGCCGGCGAAATCGTGGTGAATATAAGTCTTTCCCAAAGTATACAGGGCGATATCCGCCGGCTGTTCCGCGTCATTTTCCTGGATAACCTGTTTGCTCCGGGCAATTACGGTTTCAAAGTTACCGGACGAAAGATCTTTTCTGTATTGAGATTTAAGGCGCTGGGCCTGAAATGTCTCGATTCTGTTTTGCAAAGGCGCACATCCGGCAATGTTTAAAGCAACTGCTATACTGCCAATGACAAAGAAATGTAAAATGTGCTCCCTTCTCCTTCCCGGCTTGTCGCCCACACCTTACCTCCATGTGCAAGAATTATTTGTTTGGCGGTAGCTAACCCTAATCCTGTCCCTTGTGTTTTTCCGCCTTTTGTCGGGATTATTTGCCGAAATTTAAGAAAGATTTTGTCCAGATCGTTCTGGGAAATGCCGATACCGCTGTCTTGCACCCTGATTTCGACGAAGTTTCCTTTTATATCCGCGGCAAGTGTTATCTTGCCGTTAGTGTCGGTAAATTTAAGGGCGTTGCCTATGATGTTTTGAAAAACAACCATCAGCCTGTCTTGATCCGCGTTAACGGAGGGCAGGGAATCGATTTGATTGTCAATCGAGATTGATTTAGCTTCAGCCAGGGGCATCAAGGCGTGCAAGGATTCTCCGAGCAGGGTTGCGATATTGGTCCTGGTGAAATTATAAGTCGTCATTCCCGCTTCCATTTTCGAAAGATCAAGAAGCGAATTGACCAGAGTTATCATGCGGTTACTTTCCTGGGTGATTATGGATAGAATGCGTTGCTGTTTTTTCGAGATCTCCCCGCCAAGACCATCAAGCAGAATATTGGTCCCTTCCTTTATTGAGGCGAGGGGGGTTCTTAGTTCATGGGACATGTGCGCAAAGAAATTTGATTTTATATCATCGACTTCCTGCAGCCTGCGGCACATTGCGTTGATGGCGACCGCTAATTCCTTAATGGCCGGAGGTGAATTTACTTCGAGGTCTTCCTGGAAATTGCCCTTCGATATTTCTTTTGTTTTGGCTTTGATGATATTTATGGGTTTTGTAATGCTCCTGGTAATGACGACCGCAACAAGCAGACAGGTTATCAGGGAGATAATGGTAATGGTGATGGAAAATCTGCCGACTTTATCACTGAACTCGCTCAAGTTGCTGACTTTTGTTAAGACGTTGTCTTCACTGACTTCTCTGGATGTCTTGAGCCGATTAATTATCGCACCGGCAACTTTTTTCTTTTCCTCCGCATACGATGCAAAAGAATATGGTCTGGCCAGTTCAATCAGCTCTTTTTCCTCCATCACCAGTTTACTGAAATTCAAGTGTTCGGCATGGATTTCCCGGAGTAATTTCTTGGTGTCAGCCAGTTTCGCCGCCGCTGTGGCCTGGTTTAACAGCTGCTCGAAATCGGCTTTTGCTTCCAGATAATTCAGGTATAACTGCTCATTCTGCAAGACCACATATTTTCGATCGTAACGGGTCTCGGAAAGAAGGGCGTCGGAGAGTTGGTTTGAAAATTCGAGAACAGCCGTGTCGTTCAGCATGATTGACTGGATGACCTTGTTGAACTGGCTGAACTGGTAGATGAAAAAAAGACTTACGCCGGCAAGCATGCCGGATAAAATCAGATAACTGATGATGAGTCGGGCAAATATTGATAATCTCATTTGAAGCGGTCTTCCGATCATGTCAGGGTTTGCCTTTTGCAAAAGCTCTGGAATCGATGAAGGGCTGCATGAAGGTTAGGCTGAATCGAAAAGCTTAAGAATTCTATCCGATAACTTTATAACCCCCGGCCGTCAGTCAGTCAAGTGGAGCCGGTCCGGGCTCGGCGCCAAGATCAATGGCGAAATAAAGAGATAAGCGAGGCGATGGTCAATTGCAGCAACCGTTTTTCGCCAATTCGATTTTTTTTATGATGGCCAAAAAAGTTGTTTTTACAATTTCAATGCGATAGGCTGAATGTCGCAATGCAGTAAATGGCGTGAAAATCGTTTTTTTAACTGAGTCGGTTCGACCTACCACCCGCCGCCCGGCGGGGCACCCGATAACGGCGCAGCTGCCATGTTGGCAACTCGTTGATATACCAATAGTATTATCAACATCGTTGCCGTCTTGCATCCGCACCGTTCTCGTACGCTCACGGATTAGGTTTAAGTTAATTCGTTTTTTGCAATAAGGCTACCTGCCGTCTGTAATAAACAGAACGGTGATATTATTTTCCGGCTCGCCCATGAGCCTAACCTTAAGGAGTGAGAGAGATGTTGGAAGGAACAGTAAAATGGTTTAACGATGCTAAGGGTTTTGGTTTTATCGAACAAGATGGCGGCAGTGATGTTTTTGTTCACTATACCGCGATTGAAAGCGAAGGGTTCAAGTCTCTGGCAGAGGGAGGCAGGGTCAGCTTTGAGATTGTCGAAGGTCCCAAGGGTCCGGCTGCCGCGAATGTCCGGCAGCTGTAGTATCCCTGAATCCGTGACGGTTGTCGGGCGGTTTGCCCAATGAGCCGTCTGAGTCGGCAACTCGTTGATATGCCTTCAGGATTGAGTCAATAAGTTGTATAAAGCTGAGTTGAGCAGTCCGTCTGCTTTTATGCCCTTTTGGGTGCAAGCGAAACTTATGCCCTCCGAACCAAGGCTATTCTGTTAAATCCGCTGGCTTGTAACCGTTGTGTAGTGCTGTTGTTTCAACCATAAAGAATCCAGGAGTCGGAATCCGGAAGTCAGAAGGGCTGATTTTAAAGCTTTTCCCCTGGCTACCGGCTTCCGGCTTCCGGCTTCTGGATTCTCGTTTGATAATCGATCAAAAACAACTCATTTTATCGGATAGTTAAGTCAACCTGAGTTAAGCTATCAAGCTTTCTGGTCTCTATACGATAATTTCTGATCAGCCAGGGTTTCCCTGATTGAATCAAGGGCCTTGATGGCAGGATTATCGGCGGCAAGGGGCATCGGTAGTTCCCCCATAATCAATTCGCCAATTTCCCGGGTGTTTATCTGTGAAAGAGGGGCGGAAGGTACATAGCCGCCGCCGTTCTCATCTACGTAGCGTAAATGCCCCCCTTCATGCAGCGTATCCAAAATTTCGTTGATATAGGCATCGGGTTGTTCAAGGGTCGTCACCAAACCGTCCTTGGTGGTGATCTTCCGTTGCCGGTAATTTTCTGCTGTGGTCGAGATGATTTCAAAGGCCAGGCCCAGGCGGCCGATCGGGGTCAGAGGCAATTTGTGACGCTGGTATCTTCGCCAGGTCTGGGTCGCGAAGGAAACCTCGGCACCCGTCAGAAAAACCGTCCAGCTTAAATTGATCCAGACCAGGAAAAGTGGCAGAGTGGCAAATGAACCATAAATGGCATTGTATTTTACGACAATAGTTTGCAGATTGAAGTAAATGGACTGGACTATCAGCCAACTTAAACCGCCGACAATTCCGCCGGCTAAAGCCGCGCCGGGTTTGACTTTGGTATGAGGCAGAAAGCCGTAGAAAAAAGTAAAGGTGGCGATTAAGACGAAAACAGGAACCAGACTCAAGAGCAGCACGCCGAGGCCGGGCAGCCAGAATTTAATGATGCCCATCAGTTTCTCGTTGTGCAGCACGGCCCAGGCGGCTATTCCGAAGTTAACGGTCAGGGGCATGATTACCATTAAAGCCAGATAATCTAAAAGCTTGCGCCACGGAGAGCGACCGCCTCTGGTCTGCCAGATGTCGTTCATGGTCTGCTCTATACTGCCGAGGACTATGAACAACGTGAGAAGCAAGAAGAAAACTCCTACGGCGCCGAGGGCGGCGAAATTGGTTTTTTCGACATAATCGAAGACAAAGTCAACCGCTTCATGTAAATGACCGCCGAGAGTGTTGGTGGATTGTTCTTCCCGGGGTGATTGGCGGGACTGGTCCAGGGGATTCCCTTCAGAATCGGGCGGGAGGGAATAGTTTTGGGCCTGGTTTCCGTTAGAAGACTCGAACTGGACGATCAGCAAATGGACAGATTCCCGTAATTCGTTGTCCTTGGTCAGCCCCTTCAATGCTGAAGTGCCAAGAGCCAGGACCGGTACCATTGACAGAATTATTATGAAAGAGAGGGCTCCGGCCCGCACCGGAATGTTGTCGCTGAGGAATTCCTTAAAGACGATAATGTTTATTCGGCAAAAGGCGCGGGGGAAATTCTTGAGCCCCCGTTCTTTTTCGTCCGGCATTGTCCATATCCAGGAAGAAAATCCTGCCAGGGGGTTTTTCAGGGCGGCTCTGTCCGTTATCTTCTCAAACATGACAAACTCGCAAAAAAGTCAAGGGACGGATAAGCAAAAAGTCGCCAAAGGTTGACGGAATTGCAAAAAGTCGGGATTACACATAATGTTCATTTGACCAATAGGAGAAATCTAATAGCTCCAAAGGTTAAAGCTGAGTTGAGCAGCTTGTCTGCTTTTATGCCCTTTAGGGTATAAATAACAAGATTTTTCACATGCGTTCGAAATGACAGGTTTTTTCGCTTTTTTGCGAATTCAGCAAGGTTAATGGATCGCACTTCGACAAGCTCAGCACGAGCGGTAAATCAACAAGTTTCTCCGCTCAACCTGAGTTTGCAAGTAACCCCGCTCGTCATGAGCCTGTCGAAGGAAGGTTTTTCCGACTTTTTTGCTCCGCCATCCAAAATTGGCCCACGGTCTCGCTCAGACCAGCTTAACATATCCTGGGCGTCTCTTTTAAACAATTAGTCGGCCAAATTTAATGTTTCAAGGGAGCGTGACCTCTATTGATCAGGCAAAGGGGTCTCAGGTGGCGGGATACGACTTCGAAACTCCGGCCCGGGAGGGCTGCGCGGCTCTGAAAATGGAGGTGGACCGGAAGAACAGGTAGTACGGCGGGATTGTCTATATTATGCCTGTGGGTATAAAGCTGAGTTGAGCAGCTTGTCTGCTCGTACTTATGCCCTGTGGGTATAAAGCAAAATTCACCGCGCAGCCGTCATGGATTCAGGTAGTAGATAACGAGCCGGGCCGGGGAGCCGGGGCGATGATAGTTGTAAGGCCTCAGTCGAGGGGGGCGGCGGGCCAGACCATGTCTCGATGGATCCAACCATTGGTGCCATCTTTATGGCTGACCTTGAGCCACTCGCCGTCCTTGGCAAGGACGTCGAAAACCACGCCGTATTTGACCTGGGCGACTACCTGGGAGTTATCTCCGGTGCTGGGAGCGTCTCTCAGGTTGACCTTGTTTTTTTTGACAATGACCGTTTTTTTGTCGGATAGCAGGGAGCCGTAAATCCATCCCTTGTCGCCTTCAAAATCAAGGCAGTGGGCCCAATCGCCTTGCCGCTCCAATACCTGCAAGGGGAAATCCTTGAATACCTCCCAGCGGACCTGGTCTTTGGTGGAAGGGCCGGAGCGAACGTTGACGCCGTTATTCTTGATGCTGACGTATTCGGCCGCTAGAGCCGAGCCGGTAAATATCAGGAAAAGACAAACAGCTAAAAAGGAGATGGACATCGTGGCCACGGCGGGGTGGGAGCGATTCATGTTTACCCTCTGGATCTTGGATTTTTTAATAAGATCTGTTCGGTATCCTGAAAACAGGTCTCATATAGCCGGGATAAATTATCATTTAGACTTCAGGAAGTCAACCGCCGGAATAGGAAGGGGTGCGAGGCGCTATAATTCTCGAAGCCATCCGGGCTTGAATCTCTATTCGGAGCTTATCCTGATCGGCCCGTAACAGGCGGAGACTTTTTCACCGGTGGTGTCGGTGTCGGTCATGATGGCGATGGCCCCGACCTTGCCAGGAGGCGAATCGAAGTACTCTTGATAATCTTCTAGGATATTACGGCGGTATTCGATCCATTTTCCGATATTGGCGGGACCGCTTTCAACCGCCACCATCATGGCGTTGGCGGTGTAGCTGTTGGCAATCGCCTCGCCCTTGGGCAGCCGGTTTGCCCAGATGTAGTTGATCGCCCTGGTTTTCCAGAAAAAAAATGACGGGAATACCACATAGATGCGGGCGGCATAATCATCGCCTTTTTTAGTGCGGGCGTCGCCACCTTCAACAATATTGTCGATTTTCCATTTCCAGGTGAGAATCGGCTTTTGTCGAGGATCGTATTCGATTTCATAGAACATGCCGGAGGCTGTTCCTTCGGCAGTCGCTTTCAGGCAGGGGACGCCATCTTCAACCGTCGGCTCATATCCGGTAACTCCCGAAAATTTTTTTACTTCCCATCCGGGGCGGAGGCCCTCTTTGAAATCGTCAACCAGAACGGATTCTGCCTGGACCCCTGAAGCACCTGCCACTATCGCGATTACGGCCATGACTATCGAATTAATCGGACCGGGCCAGCGTAAAGGTAATTTCATATTATTTCCTGAATGTTCATAAAAATAACTGCGGCGGTTGCGGCGGTTATGTTATTTATGCGGAGCGGATGATTGGATCATAGCATACATGTCGGTCTTTTTTTTGCTTTTAATCTTAAATCCGTGACGGCTGTTGGATGTTTTTTGTTTATCTGTCCGAGATCGCGGTCGAAAAATTGCCCTTGCCGGCTTTCATGACGTGTTCACGGATTCGGATTTAATACAAAATATGCCGGAAGTTCGATGGTTATATCGCCCCGGGAACAGTAGACAAGAAGAAAATGGTTAATACGAAGATTGATTTGTGGATGAAAAATTCCCCGGTTATGCAGGGGGCCTCCGATGAGATTAAGACGGAGGTCCGCCGTTTCGCCGAAGCGCAGATGGCCAGGAACCGGGAGCTGGTTAAAATCGGCATGGCGCTCTCCGCCGAGAAGAAACTGGAGAACCTGCTTGAGATGATAGTCAGCGAGGCCAGGCGCTACACCAATGCCGACGGCGGCACCCTTTACATCAAAAACGATCAGGAAGAGCTCGAATTCAGGATAGTTCAGAATGAGACCCTCGGCATCAGAGCGGGGAAGGGAGGAGAGCATATCGACTGGACCCCGATATCTCTTCGGGAAGAAGAGGGCCGGGAGAATCACCGTAATGTATCGGCCTATTGCGCCCTGGTCGGTGAGGCCGTCAACGTCGATGATGTTTATTGCGCCGATTTCGATTTTGAAGGGACCAGAATATTCGATGCCAAAACCGGCTACCGGTCGAAATCAATGTTGCTGGTGCCGTTGCGGGGTCACGAGGACGAAGTGATCGGGGTTTTACAGCTTTTAAACGCCAAAGACCCGGATACCGACAGGATTGTCGGCTTCGGCGATCTCGGCATTGACGATATTACAAGTCTGGCTTCCCAGGCGGCGATCGCGATCACCAATGTCCGTCTGGTCAAGGATCTGGAAATCCTTTTTGATTCATTTCTCAAGGTGATCGCTACAGCTATTGACGAAAAATCGCCCTATACCAGCGGCCATGTCGCCAATGTGGCTGAATTGACCTTGCGGATCGCTGAAGAGATCAACCGGGAACGACAGGGCAGGTTTGCCGAAGTCTATTTCTCGGAGGATGAGTTGGCCGAGTTGAAAATGGCGGCCTGGCTCCATGACATCGGCAAGATAACCACCCCGGAGCATGTGGTGGATAAGGCTACGAAGCTTGAAACCATCTTCGATCGGATCGAACTGGTAAAAACCCGGGTAGAGATAATTAAGCGCGATGCCGAAATAAAGTCCCTCAAGGCCAGACTTGCCGAATCTGAAGGTGACCCTGATCCCTTTGGTGATGGGGGCGGGCGATTTGATGAACTGTCGGCCTTTCTGGAGGAAATAAACGTCGGCGGTGAATATCTGTCCGATGAAAAGATCGAAAAACTAAAGGAAATCTCCGGACAGAGTTATCAAACCGGGGAGGGCGGGGTGCCGTTGCTTAATGATGAGGAGATCATAAATCTATCTATCCGCAAGGGAACCCTGAACGACGACGAAAGGACGATAATCAATGACCATGTCCGCCTGACCCAGAAAATGCTGACCGACCTCTCGTTTCCCCGTAAACTGAAAAAAGTGCCCGATATAGCCGGGATGCATCATGAAAAGCTTAACTGCTCGGGGTATCCGAATGGCTTGTGCGCAAGCGAGATACCCTTGGCGGCGAGAATCCTCGCGGTCGCAGATATCTTCGAGGCGCTGACCGCCACCGACCGCCCCTATAAGCATGGCAAGAAGCTTTCCGAGTCGATCGCAATTCTGGGCATGATGGTCAAGGACAATCATCTGGACGAGGATGTCTGCGACCTGATGGTCCGCTCCGGTATTGTCCGGCAATATGTTCAGGAAAGGGTCGACGCCCGCCAGCATGACGATTTCGAATGGAATGGCGAGAAGTTCCGCTGGGCTGAATAGGTGGATCGCCGGCTGAAGCATGCTCCTCTTGTAACCGCGGTTCACCGGCGTTTCCACCGTAAAGAATCCGGGAGCCGGGCGAGTCCACAAACGGATAAAGCGAAATTCACGCGAAGCCGACACGGATTCCAGGAGTTTTTACCTGAATCCGTGACGGCTTCGTGCATTGATTCACGATCTATGATTGTTTTTACGTCAATATAGACAGTGATTTCGTGGTGGCTGGAATGCACCCGCCGCCCTGCGGGCGCCCGAGAACGGCGCATCTGCGCCCCGCAGGAAGTGCCCCCCTCAAGGGGGGATTGAACAGAACCCTTGGGGTGCGGCGTTGGCAACTTGTTGATATACCATCAGTATTATCAACATAGTTGCCGCTTTGCATCTGCGCCGTTCTCGAACGCCCACGGATTCAGGCAGTCTTTAATAACGGTAGTATTCCGGCTTGAAGGGACCCGCGGCCGGCACCCCGATATACTTGGCCTGCTCATCGGTAAGAGTGGTGAGATTGGCGCCGATCTTCTTGAGATGCAGCATGGCCACTTTCTCATCCAGGGCCTTGGGCAGGAAATAGACCTTATTCTCGTATTTACCGGGGTTCTGCCAGAGTTCGATCTGGGCCATGACCTGGTTGGTAAAAGAATTGCTCATTACGAAACTGGGATGGCCGGTGGCGCAGCCGAGATTGACCAGTCTGCCTTCGGCCAGAACGATAATCTTCTTACCGTCGGGGAAGATGACGTGGTCGACCTGGGGCTTGATGTTTTCCCATTCCAGATCTTTTAAACCGGCGATGTCGATTTCCGAATCGAAATGGCCGATATTGCAGACGATGGCCTGATCCTTCATCTGGTTCATGTGTTGTCGGCTGATCACGTGCAGGTTGCCGGTGCAGGTGACAAATATATCACCCATGGAGGCAGCCTGATCCATGGTCATGATCCGGAAGCCTTCCATGGCGGCCTGCAGGGCGCAGATCGGATCGATCTCGGTGACGATAACCTGGGCGCCCATGCCGCGAAAGGCCTGGGCGCAACCCTTGCCGACATCGCCGTAGCCGCATACTACCGCGACCTTGCCGGCGATCATCACGTCGGTGGCCCGCTTGATCCCGTCCAGCAGCGACTCGCGACAGCCGTAGAGATTGTCGAACTTGGATTTGGTTACCGAATCGTTGACATTGAAGGAGGGCGCCAGCAGCGAGCCATCCATCATCATCTCGTTCAAGCGGTGTACGCCGGTGGTGGTCTCCTCGCTGATTCCCCTGATATCCTTCATCAGTTCCGGGTATTTTTCATGCATGATCTGGGTCAGGTCGCCGCCGTCGTCCAGGATCATGTTGGGCCGCCAGTTGTCGGGTCCAAAGATGGTCTGTTCGATGCACCACCAGAATTCCTCCTCGCTCTCGCCCTTCCAGGCAAAAGTCGGGATTTTGGCGGCGGCCATGGCGGCCGCGGCATGGTCCTGGGTCGAGAAGATATTACAGGATGACCAGCGCACCTCGGCACCCAGTTCGACCAGGGTCTCCATCAGGACCGCGGTCTGAATGGTCATATGGAGACAGCCGGCGATCCGCGCGCCCTTAAGGGGCTTCTCGGCGCCGAACTCTTCCCGGGTAGACATCAGGCCGGGCATTTCGGTTTCGGCGATCGCCACTTCCTTGCGGCCCCAATCGGCCAGATTGATATCCGCAACTTTATAATCTTTAAATTCTCCCATCATTTACTCCTTCCTTGCTTATTATCAGTTAGCTAGTTGTCTAAAATTGTTATACCACAGGGCATAAGTTTCGTTGTAACCAATCACGGGGATAAGGCGCCAAGGTCGGCCCATCTCCCATCCAGTAAGCGATTACAGGGTGCCGGAGGTGCTCAACTCAGTTTTAAATGCCGGCGGCATCGCGCAGAATATCCGCTTTGTCGGTTTTTTCCCAGGTGAAATCCGGCAGTTCCCGGCCGAAATGGCCGTAGGAGGCGGTATTACGATAAATAGGTCGTAAAAGATCGAGTTCCTGGATAATAGCCTTGGGCCTCAGGTCGAAATGTGCCCTGACCAGGGCGACAATCTCCTTTTCGCTGATCTTGCCGGTCCCGTAGGAATTGATATTGATCGAGACCGGTTCGGAGATCCCGATCGCGTAGGCGATCTGTACTTCCAGTTCCGAGGCGATCCCGGCGGCGACCAGGTTCTTGGCCACATAACGCCCCATGTAGGAGGAAGAGCGGTCGACCTTGGAGGGATCCTTGCCGGAGAAGGCGCCGCCGCCGTGGGAACCCATGCCGCCGTAAGTATCGACAATGATTTTCCGGCCGGTGACTCCGCAGTCGCCCACCGGTCCGCCGATCACGAAACGGCCGGTCGGATTGATAAAATATTTGGTGTTCTTATCGACCATTCCGGCCGGGAGGATCGGTTTAACAATCTCTTCCATCACCCCTTCCTTCAGGGTTTCGTAGTCGACGTCCGGGGTGTGCTGGGTGGAAAGGACCACAGCCTCGACCCGTTTGGGCTTTTTGTTTTCATATTCGATGGTGACCTGGCTTTTAGCGTCGGGACGCAGCCAGGGGAGGATGCCGTTTTTGCGGACTTCCGCCTGCCTCTGGGTCAGGCGATGGGCGTAAATAATCGGCATCGGCATCAGCACCTTGGTCTCGTTGCTGGCATAGCCGAACATCAATCCCTGGTCGCCGGCGCCCTGAGAGAGATCGACTCCGGCGCCTTCATCGACGCCCTGGGCGATATCGGCCGACTGTTTGTCGATGGAGGTGAGGACGGCGCAGGATTCATAGTCGAATCCCATATCGGAAGAGTTGTATCCGATCTCCTTGATCGTCTGACGGACTACATTCGGCATCTCGACCCGGGCGTTGGTGGTTATCTCGCCGGCAATAAGTACCATGCCGGTGGTTACCAGGGTTTCGCAGGCGACTCTGGACTGATTGTCCTCGGTCAGGATGGCGTCCAGGATGGCGTCGGATATCTGGTCCGCAACTTTATCGGGATGGCCTTCCGATACTGATTCTGAGGTGAAAAAATAATTAGACATAATAACTCCATTTTTATTTTATGTTTTAACCGGCCAAGACAACCGCCGGTCAGTAATCCCATTCAGAAATGGATTGATTCAGCCCAGGTGACGTCGCCGGAAGCACCCTGAAGGGCTGGTGAACGGCGACTTCCCGGCTTCCGCCTCCGCGCGGTAATCTTCCGGCCAGGCCCGGAAGCTGCGCCGGCAGACGGCAGGGTTACAAGCACCCTAGCTGGCCGCCATTACCAGATGACGGCCGCTGCCCCGGCATCCGGCCTTCCGGACCTGGTCGACAATCTCCAGGGTCACATCCCACTTGTTTAGGGGGCTGATCAGGTAGAGGCCGTCGACAAAGGTAGAGATGTCCATGACCAGCTGCCGGCTGATTTCCAGGGCCGCCTTCTTTTGATCCTCCACTTTGTCGTAGCGGGCAAGGCGGGAGCGGATCTCGTCGGGAACGGTAATTCCCGGCACTTCATGGTGGAGGAACTCGGCGTTTCTG
The DNA here is from genome assembly GCA_046484585.1 of Desulfurivibrionaceae bacterium. Taxonomy (GTDB): domain Bacteria; phylum Desulfobacterota; class Desulfobulbia; order Desulfobulbales; family JAGXFP01; genus JAGXFP01. The sequence continues at coordinate 2,842 of JAWOIQ010000202.1, read as the reverse complement.
GCCGAGATCAAAGGAAAGATGCCGGGGAAAATCAGCATGTCGATATGGCTGACCTTTTCCATCATCTGTTCCACCGAGTCCTTGCTGAACAGGGGCTGGGTCAAGGCATAGCGGGCTCCCAGGGCCGCTTTTTTCTCAAGGCGCGAGATCTGCAGGGTCGGATTTTTGGGTCTGAAACTGAAGGCGGCGCCGATCGAAAAATCCGTCTTCACCCTGATGCTCTGCCCGGCCAGGTTCTGTCCCTGGTTAAGCAGGGACAGCATCCTGATCAGCCCGAAGGAGTCAAGATCGAAGATGCCGCTGACCCCGGGCTGGTCGGTGGCGCTGGCCGAATCACCGGTCACGGCCAGTACCGCTTCAATCCCGAGAATATGGGCCTCCATCATCCGGGACTGGAGCCCCAGGGCGTTCAGATCGCGGCCGGTTTGATGGATAATGGTCTGGATCCCGGTTTCCTCCCGGATGCGCCGGGCGATGCCGAGGTTGCCGGTCCGGAGAATGGCCAGCGGGTTTTCGCCGAGGGTAATGGCGTCGGCGCCGTGCTCGGCGAGCGCCTTTGCCCCGGCCAGCACCGGCGTGATCTCCAGATGGGTCGGCGGATCGAGTTCGACCAGAATCGGAATGCGCGCTTCCTTGAGGCCGGCCAGGAAGCGGCCTGGTCCGTGGTCCGTTTCCGGCGGATGCTCGGCGGCTCTCGGCGTTTGGGTAGCCGGGGCTCTGCCGGTGCGGCTCTGGCGCATCGGCTTGATGTTCAGGGTCTTGCGAAATTCATGGATATGGGCCGGGGTGGTGCCGCAGCAGCCGCCGATCAGCCGCACCCCGAGTTTCAGCATCTCCGCTGCCCTGGCCGCCATATAGGCCGGTTGAGCGGGATAGATCATCCGGTGTCCGACCATCTCCGGCAGTCCGGCATTGGGAAAGGCGGAAAGAGCGACGTCCTCCCGGCCGATCGCGCTCATCGCCTTGATGGCGGTGACCATCGCGTCTATTCCCCGGCCGCAATTGGAGCCGACTACCGCCGCCCCGGCCGCGAGCATCTTTTCGGCGCAGATCCGGGCGTCGATGCCCTCCTGGGTCTTGCCCCTGGTCGGAAAAACCATCTGGGCGACGACCGGCAGCTCCGGCGCCACCGCTCTGGCCGTTTCGATGGCGATTATGATTTCGTCGAGCCGGCTGAAGGTTTCAAGGATGAATAGATCGACGCCGCCGGCCGCCAGTCCTTCGAGCTGCTCCCGCAGTCCGTCGCGGAGTTCCTCTTCGCTGATCTCGCCGATATCCAGGGGAAACCGGACCCCGGTAGGGCCGACGGAACCGGCGACGAAGGCCTGGTGTCCGGCGGCCTTTCGGGCGACTTCCGCGCCGAGCCGGTTGATTTCGGTGACCTTGTCGTCGGCCCCGGCCTCGCCCAGGATGAAGCGGTTGGCCCCGAAGGTATTGGTCTCGATCAGCTGACTGCCGGCCCGGATATACTCCTCGTGGGCCGCAAAGACCAGTTCGGGGTTGCGAAGGTTGAGCAGGTCGAGATTGCGGCCGAGTTCCACCCCCTTCTCGTAGAGATAGGAGCCCAGGGCGCCGTCACCCAGGATCACCCGTTCTTCCAAGGTCTTTATGAAATCAGCTTTCATTTGTCCCTTTGTCTTGTCCGATCCGCCTGCGCGGCGCGGCCGGAAATTCTTCTGTTATGCAGTTTGTCTTTTCGCTCCCGGGAACGATCGGGCCGGGAGCGCCTCAGGCAAGTCGTGCTGTTATGCCTGAAAGGTCCAACCAACTATATATCATGACTTGAAGGTGCCGTCCATGGTGCCGCTGACCTTTTCACGCTCCTCGGCAAAGTCGAAGCCGCTCCAGATGCCGATCGACTTCAGGATCGAATCCTGGGGGTGGTATTTCCGAAAAACCCTGAAATAGAGCGCCGCCTCCTTGGTATTGATCACCGCGTCGGGGTGGTCGTGCTTGAGCCGGGCCAATTCCTCATCGGAAATTTCCTTTTCGGCGAGTTCCTCGCCGAGGGACTCGCAGCCGGCCCCCTGGGTGTACTGAACCTTGTAGCGCCAGAGGATTTCATCCGGCAGCAGGCCGGTGCCCTCGAATGCCTTGCGGAAGATCCATTTCTCGATCTTTTCGCCGTTTACCTCATGCACTTTCAATTCCGGGGCGATCTTCATCCCGAGGGCGATCATCTCCGTATCCAGGAAGGGCACCCGCAGTTCCAGATTGAAGTACATCCCCATCCGATCCGCCCGCTGCAGATTGATGTTGTGGAGAGTATTGGTGCAGCGCCGGCCTTCCTCGTTCAGCTTGTCGAGGGGGAAATGTTTCATGTAATGGTAGCCGGCGAAAAGTTCATCGGCTCCCTCGCCGGTAAGGACTACGGTAACGTAGTCCGCCGCGAGCTTGCAGGTGAAATAGCAGGGCACCGCGCAGCGAACCAGGGAAGGATCGTAGCTTTCCAGCTTGCCGATTACCTCGGGCAGGGCCGCGTAGTATTCCTCCGTGGTGAAGGCCAGTTCGTGATGGGTCGAACCGATATGGTTCGCGGCGATCCGGGAGGCGGTGATGTCGTCGCTCTCCCCGATTTCATCGCGCATCCCGACGACAAAGGTATGCAGATTGGGGATCTCCTCGGCGGCGATCGCGGCGATCAGGGAGCTGTCGAGACCGCCGCTGCAGAATGAGCCCACCGGAATTTCCGGATCGGCGAGCAGCCGTTTTTTCACGGAGCGGATAAAGGTTTCGCGAATCTCTTTGCAGATCTCGTCAACATTGGTCATGGGCGCCGTGGCTATCCGCGGCACCTCGTAATACATGACAAAACCCTGTTCCGGCGTGTAGTAATGGCCGG
>JAWOIQ010000186.1:0-20376 GCA_046484585.1 Desulfurivibrionaceae bacterium | reverse complement strand
CTGAAACCGAGGCGGAAAAAACCCTGCACCGCCGCTTCGCCAAGGTCCTCGGCAGCGCCGTAAATCCGGTTCTGCGGGAGGGAAATTCCGACCGGCGGGCCGCCGCCGCGGTTAAGGAATTCGCCCGTAAAAACCCGCACCGGCTGATGAAAGAGTGGCCGGCCGAGTCCAAATGCCGGGTCGCCCACATGAGCGGCGGCGATTTCTACGGCAACGAAAAATCAACCGTGGTGGCCGGGGAGTGCGATGCGCGCTTCGAGTTTGTCGACGAAAACGGCCAGGTCGCCGTACTCAAGGAGCGCACCTCCTTGCTGGCCGGGGAGGTCATCGACGCCTCGGTCATGAATGTCCGCGCCCTGCGCGGTTTCTACAAGGAGCAGATCGAAGCGGCCAAAAAGGACGGCATCCTCCTCTCCCTGCACCTTAAAGCGACCATGATGAAGGTCTCGGACCCGATCATGTTCGGCCATTGCGTTTCGGTCTTTTATGAAGAGGTTTTTACCAGGCACGCCGCAACCATCCGGGAGCTGGGGGTCAACGTCAATTACGGGGTGGCCGATCTTTATGCCAAAATCGACAAACTGCCGGAGGCGCAAAAAAGGGAGATCGAAGCCGATCTTGCCGCCGTCTACCGAAGCAATTGCGAACTGGCGATGGTCGATTCCGACAAGGGCATCACCAACCTGCATGTCCCCAACAACATAATCGTAGATGCCTCGATGCCGGTGGTGATCAGGGACGGCGGCCGGATGTGGGGACCGGACGATAAGCTTCACGACTGCATCGCGATGATCCCGGACCGCTGTTACGCGACCATCTACCAGGAAGTTGTCGAGGATTGCCGGAAAAACGGCGCCTTCGATCCGGCCACCATGGGCAGCGTCGCCAATGTCGGCCTGATGGCCCAGAAGGCCGAGGAGTACGGCTCCCATGATAAAACCTTCCAGGCCCCGGGCCACGGCACGATCAGGATCGTCGACCAGGCGGGTAAGACGATCCTCTCCCGGCCGGTTGAAAAAGACGACATCTTTCGCGCCTGCCAGACCAAGGACGCCCCGATCCGGGACTGGGTCAAACTGGCGGTCAACCGGGCTCGGGCTACCGGGTCTCCGGCGATTTTCTGGCTCGATGACAAGAGAAGCCACGATGCCGAAATCATCGCAAAGGTCAATCGCTACCTGCCGGAACACAACACCACGGGACTGGATATCAGGATCATGACCCCGGTCGAGGCGATGAAATTCTCCCTGGCCCGGATCAGAAAGGGGGAGGACACCATCTCGGTGACCGGCAATGTCCTACGCGATTATCTCACCGATCTGTTCCCGATCCTCGAACTCGGCACCAGCGCCAAAATGCTCTCCATCGTGCCGCTGATGAATGGCGGCGGTCTCTTTGAAACCGGGGCCGGCGGCTCCGCCCCAAAGCATGTCCAGCAGTTTTTAAGGGAAGGTCATCTGCGCTGGGACTCCCTGGGCGAGTTCTGCTCCCTGGTCCCATCGTTCGAGCATATTTACAGCACCTTCAAAAACGACAAGGGCCGGCTCTACGCCCGAACCCTCGACCGGGCCATCGGCGCCCACCTGGAAAACGGCAAAAACCCCTCCCGCAAGGTCAACGAGCTTGACACCCGGGGCAGCCATTTCTACCTCGCCCTTTACTGGGCCGAGGCCCTGGCCGAGCAGAATGAGGACCGGGAAGTCCGGGAGCGTTTTGCGAAAGTGGCCCGGGCCCTGGCCGATAACGAGGCAAGAATCGTCGAGGAGCTGAATGGCGCCCAGGGCGAAGCCGTCGATATTGACGGCTACTACCGGCCGGACCGGCGGAAAACCGAGCAGGCCATGCGGCCCAGCCCGACCTTTAACGCAATCATCGACGCTATCTGAATAAGGTTCTCCACCCTTCCGTTCATTCCATCAAGCCGCGGCCCGACCGCGGCTTTTTTTTTATCTTACCACTGTCGCCCTTCTGCCCATCCTCTGGTTTTGGTCAAGCATATCCTTCGACAGGCTCAGGGTGAGCGGCAATACTGTGCGGCACTCCTCCTGAGCCAATCGAACCGATCATCCCGAGCCTGTCGAAGGGGATTAAAATTATTCCCGGAGCCGCCTCCTGGAAATTCCCGGCGATTTTAAGCTGATTTCACCGAAGCGGTTATGATAAAAATAAGTAGCTCTTAATGAAACTCAGCTGGCGTGTTTCCCATACATAAGGGATTTCTGTCATTTCGAACGAACGTGAGAAATCCTGTCGCACCTGAAACAAAAAATTTCTCCCTGCGGTCGAAATGACATATAACGCATATAAAGAACCTCTTCGAGAGCTTGAACTGAGTATTCTATAGAGCCACTTAAAAACAGGAAAGCCACTGAAATTACAAATTTGATCATTTAGCATCCGGAAAGGAAACAGACCATGAGCGACCGGCAGAGCAATCACGACAAGCAAACCGAAACCAAGAGGAACTGGCACGCCCTTGAAATGAATGAAACATTACAATCCCTGGAGACGGACAGCGATGGTCTGTCGCAACAGGAAGCGGCCAGTCGTCTGGAAAAATACGGCGCCAACCGCTTGACCCCGCCGCATAAGCGGGGCCCGCTTATCCGGTTAATCATGCAGTTCCACAACGTCCTCATCTATGTGCTGCTGGCCGCCGGGGTAATTACCGCCCTGCTTGAGCACTGGATCGACTCCGGGGTTATCTTCGGAGTGGTGGTGGTCAACTCCCTGATCGGTTTCATCCAGGAGGGCAAGGCCGAAAAAGCCCTGGAGGCAATCCGCAACATCCTCACCCAGCACGCCATGGTTCTGCGCGACGGCAAACGGCGGGAGATTCCTGCCGAGGAGATAACCATCGGCGATATCGTCTTTTTACAGTCGGGCGACAAGGTGCCGGCCGATATCCGCCTCCTGAAAACCAAGGAACTGCGGATCGACGAGGCGCCCCTGACCGGTGAATCGATGCCGGTGGACAAGAACCCGCAACCGGTCGCCGAGGGAGCGACTATCGGAGACCGCATCTCCATGGCCCACGCCGGCACCCTGGTTACCTCCGGCCGGGGCCACGGCGTGGCTGTCGCGGTCGGCGACGCTACCGAACTCGGCCAAATCAGCCAGATGCTTGCCACGGTTAAACCGCTGACCACCAAACTCCTGCAGCAGATCGATCATTTCGGTCACAAGCTAACCGTCATCATTCTGGTCATGGCCTCTTCCATGGCCGTCTACGGGATCGTGGTCGGCGATCAATCGCTCTCCGATATGTTCCTGGCCGCGGTGGGCCTGGCGGTGGCCGCCATTCCCGAGGGACTGCCCGCCATTATCACCATCACCCTGGCCATCGGCGTCCAGCGCATGGCAAAGCGCAACGCCATCATTCGCCTGCTGCCGGCCGTGGAAAGTCTGGGCTCGGTGACGGTGATCTGCTCCGACAAGACCGGCACCCTCACCAAGAACGAAATGACCGTGCAGACCATGGTCACCAAAGAACAGCTGTTTGCGGTCAGCGGCAGCGGCTATGACCCCCACGGCAGCTTTAGCGTTGACGGCAAGGAAGTGGAAGTTGAGGGACAAGACCACATCATGGAAATGATCAGGGGGGCGATGCTCTGCAATGACGCCTCCCTGGAAAAGGAAGGGGGCAACTGGGTGATGCAGGGCGATCCCACCGAGGGCGCGCTCCTCACCCTGGCCTTAAAAGCCGGACTCGACCTCGATCGGACCATCAACCATTATCCGCGCACCGATCTGATCCCCTTCGAATCGGAGCACCGGTTCATGGCCACCCTCCACCACGATCATGAAGGCCACGGCTTTATCTATGTAAAAGGAGCGCCGGAACGCATTCTGCAAATGTGCAACCGGGAGCGGAAGGGCGGAGAAGATGCCGACCTCCATTACCAATCCTGGCAGGAAATCATCGGCAAGACCGCCGACAAGGGACAACGGATGCTGGCCATCGCCTTTCGTCCTGCCGAGAACAGCCACCGTGAACTGAAGTTCGAGGATGTGGACGGAGGCCTTGCCCTGCTCGGCCTGTTCGGCATTATCGACCCGCCCCGCCAGGATGCCGTCGAATCGGTGAAACTCTGCCGGTCAGCCGGGATCAAGGTCAAGATGATCACCGGCGATCACGCCGCCACCGCCCAGGCCATCGCCCGGCAGATCGGCATTGACGACAGCGGCGGGGTGATATCCGGCGAAGAGATCGAAAAGATGGACGAGGATTCCCTGCGGAAGGCCACCAAAGACAGCAACGTCTTCGCCCGGGTCAGTCCGGAACATAAACTGCGTCTGGTCGAAGTGCTGCAGGAAACCGGTGAGGTCGTGGCGATGACCGGCGACGGGGTCAATGATGCCCCTGCCCTGAAACGGGCCGATGTGGGGGTGGCGATGGGCATCAAGGGAACCGAAGTCTCGAAAGAGGCGGCAGAAATGGTCCTGACCGACGACAACTTCGCCTCCATCGTGCATGCCGTCAAGGAAGGGCGGACGGTCTACGACAATATCCGCAAGGCAATCACCTTTATTCTGCCCACCAACGGCGGCGAGGCGGGGATTATTATCGCCGCCGTCCTGTTTGGGAGCATGCTGCCGATCATTCCGGTCCAGATCCTCTGGATCAACATGATCACCGCGGTTACCCTGGCCCTGACCCTGGCCTTCGAACCGGCGGAACACGGCATCATGAAACGTCCCCCGCGGGACCCCAAGGAACCGTTGCTCTCCAATTTTCTGATCTGGCGGGTATTCTTCGTTTCCCTGCTGCTGGTCATCGGCACCTTCGGTCTCTTTCTCTGGGAGCGGAGCAATGGCGTCGCCATCGATCAGGCCCGGACCATTGCCGTCAATACCCTGGTCATGTTCGAGGTCTTCTATCTGTTTAATACCAGATCCCTGAAAATTCCGATCTGGCGGGCCGGCAACTTTTTCAGCAACTGGTCGGTGTTTATCGCCGTGTTCACGGTAATCGGCGCCCAGCTGCTCTTTACCTACCTGCCTTTTATGCAGACCCTTTTCCACTCGACCGCCATCTCCACCGGGGACTGGCTGCGAATCCTTCTGGTCACCGCGCCGCTTTTGGCAATCGTGGAAGTGGAAAAGGTTTTTCTGGAAAAACTGGATTCTTCGGGCAAGAACCGGGCCCGTTCTGCTTAACGGCCCGGCAAGTATCTTCCGCCCCCGTCTCGTCAAGGGATTGCGACCACCCCGTAGCCCTGGGCCTGGTAGCCGATCACGGAGATAAAGCCGTTGTCCTCCCGGTCGATCTCCGGCAAGATGGTCTCGGGATTGACCCCCAGTGCCTGGGCCGCATAGAGACAGACCTCGAAGGTGACCCCGTCTTTTTTCATCTGGCGGATCATCTCGTGAAACTTGTCAAGCTCAGCATATTCTGCTTTTTTGAAGCCTGAACGGTCGGTGGAAAGAAGCTTCACGGCGGGGCCCCGGAAAACCACGACCACCTGGGGTTTTTCGGGAAGAGATCGCACAGTTTCCTCCTCGTAGACATTTTTCACCACCAGAAAAATCCCGTTCACCGACCCGGGCGAGCCGTGACTGACATCGAAGACCGCCTTAACCCCCTTGACCCCTTGCAGGGCTTCGTCATATCCGCCGGCCGCGACACCTGCAGGTAACAGGTACATGGAAACAGCAAGCAGGAACAGGATAAAACCGGGACGGGAAATGCTTTTGCGATAACGCTTCATGACCAACCTCCTTATTCATAGAAAGTAACAACCGTTAAAGCCGTACCGACCCGGGACGCCCCGGGCCGCGTTGAAATCCACCTGCCTTCACTACAAACAGCAGGGCCGGAGGCGCCGCTTCCAGCCGCGGCCATAATTTAAATTATAACGAAAGGCGAATACGAAAAACAAACTATGATAGAATAAAAAAAACCGATTTTCACAGGCCGGGAGGGCGACATTTTTTGAGGACCGGCGACAAGGCCAACTGCTCAACAGCAGTCCCGGATGCGGCAATATAATTGAAATTGGTTCTATCAGTTCAGGCAAAAGGAGGGTAATTCCATGCATATGTTCGGCGAATACGGAATGGGAGGCGGCGGGATGTTGATGATGATTCTGTTCTGGATAGTGACTATTATCGCTATATATTACATCCTCAAAATATTGACGGAAAAAAGCGGGGGCAAAGGCACTCCGCCGGAATCCGCCGAGGAGATCCTCAAGAAACGTTACGCCAGGGGCGAGATCAGTCTGGAAGAGTTTGAGAAGATCAAGGAAGATATAAAATAAGGAAACCGGCTCCGCCCGACCGGCTTGGGGGATTTCCGGAAAGAAGCGAACCGCCCGGCCGGCGGCTACTTTTCGAGATCGAGTTCCAGGTCGATTTCGATATATACATCCCTGCCGACCATCCATCCGCCGTCATCCAGGGGCACGTTCCAGTTCATCCCGAACTCCTCCCGGTTAAGCAGGGCGGCCCCGGCAACCCCCAGGGTGATTTCGCCGCCGAACTCCTCGGGACCCCGAACCGGACCGGCAAAAACCAGCTCCAGGCTTATCGGCCTGGTGATCCCGTGAATGTCCAGATCGCCCGCCAGCCGACCGCCTCCGGCCCCGGCCGTGAAGTCGCTGCCCTTGAAGGAAATGGCCGGATAAAGTGCGGTATCAAGGAAATCGGAACTGCGCAGATGTTCGTCCCGCTGGGCAATCCCGGTATAGAGACCGGCGCTCTCGATTGCAACTTCAAGGGCGAAGGAAGACGGGTCGTCCGGATCGAACTCGGCCGCGCCCCGTAACCGGTTGAACTGGCCGTGGACATGGGCGACCTTCATGTGCCTGATCTTGAATGCCGCTACTGAATGATCGGGGTCGATCCGCCATTTCGCCATAACTTCCCTCCTTGAAATCAATTATTGATCGGCGACTTGATCAGCTAAAAAACACTGGGGATCTTCGGCCAGAAAATCCTCGTCGCCCCGGGACAGCGACCCGGCATAAGCAATCGCCCGGCAGCCCCGGCAGACGGCCCAGCGGGGGCAAGCGCCGCATTTGTTTTTGTAGGCCGGCCGCTCCCGCAACTGCTCCAGAACCGGCGAGCCGGCCCAGATTTCCCGCAGGGAATCATGCCTGACATTACCGATCACCACCGCCAGCCGCCGGCAAGGGGTGACCCCCCCGTCGGGCAGAATGGTCAGCCCGGATACCCCGGCCGCGCAACCGCCGGTCGCAATCATCCCGCAATCGTTCCATTCCCTGTTATCGCGGAGCTGGGAAGCTACCGGGTCACCGGTAACGATCTCCAGGCCCTCGACGGGATGGGCAAAAATTGCCTGATAAATTCCTTTAAGCCGAACAGGTTCGATCATCTGATCGACCATCCCCAGGCCGCGGCCGGACGGGACCAGGCGGGAAAAGCCGAGACGCTGGACCTTCCAGGCGCCGGCGATATCGATCATTTCGTCAAACCTCTCGGCGTTGATCTTTGAGAGGGTGGCGTTCAGGGTGACTCGCAGGCCGGCGGACAGCAGATGGCGAACCCCTCGACGGGCAGCCTCGAAACTCCCCTTGCCCCTGATCGAATCATGGATCTCTTGGGGGCCTTCGAGACTGACCTGGACCCCTTTCACCCCGAGATCCGCCAGAGCCGCCGCTTTCTTTTGATCTACCAGGGTGCCGTTGGTGAGCAGATAGGTCGCAAAACCCCGGTTACGCATCTCGGCGAGGATCTCGAAAAGATCCCGGCGCAGAAATGGTTCGCCGCCGGTTACATTTAAACTCGGGGAGAATTCCAGGGCATAGGCCTTTTGCCAGGCCTGGAGCATTTCATCGATCTCGCCGAGCACCTCGCCGACCTCGCTCCGGGAAAGCTCAGCCATGGTCACACCGTTCTGGTAACAGTGGCTGCAACTAAGGTTACACCTTTCCGTCAGGTGCCACTGAACGAAGAATTCCTGCGGGGGGCTGATCATCGTTTTTCCTGTTTTTCGGGATAATTTTGCCGGGGGTCCGTCTTTTGAGGACGGAGATCGGCAGGCAAATTCGGCTCGTACGAAACTTATGCCCTGTGGGTTTAAAAACAAAAATCCCACACTAAGCCGTCACGGATTCAGGTATAACCAAAGACGGATGCAAAGATCCTGAAAGGACCCTGTGCATCCGTCTTTTAAGGCGTCGTTGCCGACCGGCAACTTAATCGGATTTTCATCCCTTTCATTTGTGGCAGATGACGCCGGGATGATCTTTAGCCGCCTGGCTCATTCTGGTCCAGAAAGCGGCTTCCTTGGCCAAGGCCTCTTTACTCGGAAGCTTCTTCATAATGAAATTCTCCATCCGGTTACGCCAGGCAGGACGCCATGGCTATACCACAGGATCGGCTAAATGGAGTTTCCTTGTCAATCGGAAAAAGAAATCGCCTCAATCGAAATCGGGCAGGAGCATCAGGCAGGAGCAAAGGATGGGCAGCAAGTCAGGATATAAAAAAAGGCCGGCTCTTCGGGGAAAGAACCGGCCTCACTAAAAGGAGAAAAAAGAATGATGATTCTTTTTCTGTTCGCTAGCTAATGCAATGGCTGTGCCAATAAAAAACAAAATACCCGAGAACAGAAAAAGATGCAGTAATTCAGCAAGTTATCTGGTTATGGCAAAAAGGGTTGAGTCTGGTCGTCTGGTACAAATATTTAGATTATAGTCCTTTGAACTTTAAATTTTGTACCGGGGGGTCTTGAAAACCCGCCACCTTTTCCGCTTAAACTAGTGTCTGTCCGGAAATGAGGATTTTTGTCCGAGAACGAGAAGCAAGGATGTCGGAAAAGCGCAGCGTACTTGGGTACATGAGCACTTTTCGACTCTGCAGCGACGAAGTTATCGGGCAAAAAGACCATTTATGGACAGGCACTAACTTTCCAGAAACCGCTCCAGCCGGTCGCTCCATACCTCATAGCCACGGGAAGTTAGATGGACCTCATCCTCCAGAATATCCGCCAGGGGTGCGCCGTCGCTGTCGACCATCGCAGCCCAGGCGTCAAGGTATCGGGCGCCGGCGGCGGCGGCCAGACTTTGCAGGGAGGAGTTCACCCTGGCCACGGTATCGGGAGCCAGGTAATTCAACTTCATGGGCAGCAGGCTGTTGACCGTCAGAACTGCCTCGGGATAGGCGTTTTTGAAAGTGACCAGGATATCGGCGTAGGCCCCCTGAAAATTAAAATTCTCCATGGCGACATTGTTGGTACCGATCATTATCAGAACAAGATCAGGTGCTTCATGGTTTTCGACAATCGCGGCGGCCCGGACCCTTAACTCTTCGACCGACTCACCGGAGCGGCCCAGATTTGAGACCTCCCGACCGGGAAAGCGGGCCTGCCAATCAAAGAACTCGATCATTGAATCGCCGACCAGCATCAGTTTGTTGAATTTATCCGCCATGGCTGCTCCTTCTCCTGTCAATTATTTACCCTCGTCATCGGGCCTGGAGATCAGCACCAATGTCGCCATCGCCGCCAACTCGAATTCATTGCCCATAAACAGCGGCGCCTCCTCTTCCGCATAGATATCGCCGGGCGGCTCGGAGCCGCTGTCCAGGAGCAGGTGCCAGCGGCGGCCGGGGGGAAGGGTTGGAATCGCAACCCGGGCCTTGGCTGAACCACCGTTCAAAATGACGAAGAAATCGTCGTCCCGGGGCTCGCCGACCGCGACGCCGTCCAGCATAAAACCGAGAACCCTGCCCTCGGGGGACCAGTCCGCCTCCCCGGGTCGCAGGGCCTGCCAGTGGATCTCGTGGGGGTCAAGCCCGCCGGCCGCCGGGAAAAACTCCTCCCTCCGGAAAATAGGGTGTTTTTTACGCAGCCCGATCAGCAGGCGGAAATAACGGAGCAGATCGCGGTTGCTCTCGGCCAGCCGCCAGTCCAGCCAGCTGATTTCATTGTCCTGGCAATAGGCGTTGTTGTTGCCCCGCTGGCTGCGGCCGAACTCATCGCCGGCAACCAGCATAGGCGTACCCTGGGAAAGAAAGAGGATGGCCGCGAAGGACCGGACCCGCCGCCGGCGCAGTTTGATGATTTCGACATCGTCGGTCTCACCCTCGGCGCCGCTGTTCCAGCTCAGGTTGTGATTGTCGCCGTCCCGGTTGTCCTCGCCGTTCATCTCGTTGTGCTTCCGGTTATAGGAGACCAGATCGTAGAGGGTGAAACCGTCGTGGCTGGTAATGAAGTTTATGCTGTTGAACGGACTCTTGTCGTTGTTCTGATAAAGATCGGCGCTGCCGCTCACCCTGGTGGCGAGAGCGGCTACCCCGCCGCTGCCGCTCATAAAGGCCCGGACATCGTCCCGGTAGCGGCCGTTCCACTCGGCCCAGCGCGGATGGCTGGAAAAGGAGCCGACCTGATAGAGCCCGGCCGCGTCCCACGCCTCGGCAATGATCTTGGTGTCAGCCAGGATCGGATCCTCGGCGATCTTTTCCACCATCGGCGGATTTTTCATGACCTCGCCGTCGGTATCCCGGCCGAGGACCGAGGCCAGATCGAAGCGGAAACCGTCGACATGCATTTCGATCACCCAGTAGCGCAGGCAGTCCATGATTAATTTGCGGACCAGGGGATGATTGCAGTTCAAGGTGTTGCCGCAGCCGGAAAAGTTGAGGTAGTCGCGGCTGTGGTGATCGAGCAGATAATAGATGGAATTATCGAGTCCCCGGAAACTGTAAACCGGGCCGTCGGCGCCGCCCTCGGCGGTGTGGTTGAAGACGATATCGAGGATCACCTCGATCCCGGCCCGGTGCAGGGCCTTGACCATCTCCTTGAACTCCCTGAGCTGATTGCCGTTATGACCGTTGACCGCATAGGACGCCTTGGGCGCGAAGAAGGAGATCGGACTGTATCCCCAAAAATTTCGCAATAGCTCACCGGTAAGGGGATTGCGGTTCCGGTTTTCGTTTTCGTTGAACTCGGCAACCGGCAACAGCTCCACCGCGGTGACCCCCAACTCCTTCAAGTAGGGAATCTTCTCGACCAGGCCCCGGTAGGTGCCGGGATGGGCGACTCCGGAGGAAGGATGGCAGCTGAAGCCCCGGACATGCAGCTCGTAGATGATCGAATCCTGCAGGGGGATATTCAGGGGCTTGTCGCCCTCCCAGTCGAAATCCTCGCAGGCCAGGCAGCCGCGGCGGCGAAAGCCCCGGGCCGGGCTTTCCGCCCCCTGCCGCACGTAAATCTCGCCCCAGTTCGAACCGCCGGTCAAGGCCCCGGCATAGGGATCGAGCAGGAGATCGTCGCCGAAGCGATGCCCGGCCCCCGCCGGGTCCCAGGGGCCCCTGACCCGATAACCATAGCGCAGATGGGGATCGAGGTCGTGAACCAGGACATGCCAGATATCGCCGGTCCGGTTGACCAGCGGATCAAGCTCGATCGCGGCGTGAATCTCGTCCCGGCCGCTTTTGAAGAAAAGGAGGGTGACCTCTTCACCGTGCCTGGAAAACAGGGAAAAGTTAAACCCTTTCGGGGTGCGGAAGTTGCCCAGGGGCAGGGGGACGCCGGGAGTGGTTTTAAGTTTGCTCATGATTTTTTTAACGATCGGGAAATTAAAAGCCCTTGCTAAACAATAATGATTATTGTTTAATAAAAACAAGCTGAATGCTAGGCGGCTGCCAGGGCAGCGGCGCCGGACCTAATCGCATTGTACTCCGTTCTCGAACGCTCAAGGATTCAGGTTTATTGTGAATAATAAAGCATTTAAAAGCCTACAAGTCTGTAAATAAATGACGCGGGAGGAATAATCGTTATGGGTTTGGCCAATTTACTCGATATAAGCGACCGCCAGGGATTTTCCATCGACTGGGAGATAACACCGACCTACTCCTTCACCATGTTTGAAAGCTGGGGGGGCAAGGACGGCGAACGGATCAGAAACAATGACGAGAAATTCTACTATTTCTATGTCAATGCCTGGGCTTTACCCGCCGCCTTGTATCTGATGGAACGCGGCGTCAAACACGCCAGAATCCTGGCCCGGATTGCCGCGCCCCAGGAGCTCATCGACGAATGCGTGGCGGCGGGAGGCCGTTCCGCTTCCCTGGACCGCAATTACGCGATCACCCCGGCACTCAGGGAGTGGTTGATCAGGACAGTGGTCAATGATACCGATGCCGCTCTGGTCAGCCCGGTCTTCGCCGAGGAAGAGACGGCGGAACTCACCGACACCGGCCTGCCGACTGTCGCCGAGCTGCCGTCCGGCCTGAACCGCGTGCAGCTTCGCAATGAACCGGCCTTTTTCAGCAGCGAGCAGGTAGTGGAGCTGATCAGGCACCACAACTTTTTTGATCAAAAACGAAACCCGGGCGGCTCTTTTGCCAATTATCTGGTGGACAACCAGGACCAGCGGACCGTCACCGACCAGCGCACCGCCCTGATGTGGGACCGGCAGGGCTGCGATCTTGCCAATCTCAAACGGGTCAGGAAATATATCGACGACCTCAACCGCCGAAAATTCGACGGCCATGACAACTGGCGGCTGCCGACCATCGATGAGGCCCTCTCCCTGATGGAGCCGGCCCAAAATCAGGCCGGCTTGCACCTGCACCCCTGCTTCTCCCGGAAGCAGCCTTTCATTTTTACCGCGGATCAGCGGCGGCCGGGAGGATACTGGTTTGTCGATTACAAGCAGGGCGCCGCTTTCTGGGCTTCCGGCACGATTCCCGGCGGTTTCGGGCGGGCCTGTCGATCCGTCTACCTGAATCCGTGAGCGTTCGAGAACGGTGCAGATACAAGGCGGCAACGATGTTGATAATATAATGGTATCAACGAATTGCCAACGCCGCAGATGCGCCGCTATCGGGCGCCCCGCAGGGCGGCGGGGTGAATCATGGCGACCCAGGGAAAAACAATTATTTGATGCAATTACAAGCTAATAAAGTGAAATTCCCCACGAAGCCGTCACGGATTCAGGGTCTAAATAACCGGCGCTTTATCTTCCCTTTTCCTTTTTTGCCGGGCGGTCCTCCCTTGTGATGTTGGGGGGGGCGGAGGACCGTCCGGCGTTTCTCATTCACCCGAATCCGTTATAGGACGCCAGACCGGGGCGGTTTCTCTACCGTCAACCATCTCCGCTCAACAGGTAACATGAGTATCATCGCGGAAAGCTCGACACCGGAAAGCCTTGACCGCTTGGTCTCTGGACTCTCCCCGGGGCGCAGTTGGCGAAGTCGACAATTTTTTCGATGAAATATCCCCGCCGATCGGGCATATTTGAAGAATGGCACTTCTTGACTTTATAAAACCTAAATACCGTCACAAAGACCCGGCCGTCAGATTAGCCGCCATCGGGGAAATCGATCCGGCCGAAACCGAGATTCTCACCGAGCTGAGCGTCAATGATACGGACCACCGGGTGCGGCGCGGCGCCATCGAACATCTGGCCGATCCGGCCACCCTGGCGAACTTGAGCAGGCTGGTCGCCCCGGCTGAGCTGCCGCTGGTCGTGGCCAGAAAAGAACAACTCCTCCACGATCTGGTTCTCGCCTGCCCGGATCAAGACCTGGGCCTGAAGAGCCTCCGGGAAATCTCCTCTCCGGAATTACTGGCTTCAATCGCCGTCAACCATAGCCGAACTGAAATGCGCCGGGAAGCCGTGGACAGGATCGCCGACCAGCAGGTCCTGGCCGCCGTTCTGGAACAGAACTGCGGCAAGGAACCGGCCCGGCTTGCCATGGCAAAAATCAGCGACGAGGAGCTCTTGACCCGGCTGAGCAAAAGAGCGGCCAGCAAGACCGCCCGGCAGCTGGCCGGAGATAAATTAGCCGAAATCAATCATCAGCGAACACAGCCGAACCCCGATGAAATCGCCCGGCAGACCCTGAGCGCACTGGCAACTGAAGCCGCGGCACTGCTGACCTCCATCGATATTGACCAGGCGGCCGCGAAGCTTGAGCTCGGCAAGGAGCAATGGCGAAAACTCGATCCCGACGGAAACCATCCCGACTACTCCGCTTTCACCGGGGTCTGCGACGATTTTGCCCGAAAATTCCGGGAGATCGAAGAACGTCGCGCCCTGGAGCGGGAAAAAGCCCTGGGCTATGAACGATTGCAGGCCGGACTTGCAGAAATCTGCACAACCATCGAGCGCCTGACCGGCTCCCCCGATCCCGCCGCCGAAGAAGAAAAGGAAAGGATGGTCTCCAACTGGCACTCCCTGCTGGCCGAAACGGCCGGCAAAGCAACGCCCAGTCCAGCCATGGCCAAAAGATTTGCCGAGGTCTGCCGGAGCTTTGAGATTACCCGGCCCAAAATCATTCGCGAAAAGGACCTGCTCGATGCCATCGAGCAAAACCGGCAAACGGCAAAAGGGCTGATCGAAAAGGGCGCCCTGAAAAAAGCCGGCGCCGCTTTAGCGGAAGCAGAGAAGAAGCTGGACGAGCTCAAGTTTAAATATTTCAACCCCGCCGCCACCCGGAAACTGGTCACCGCAACAGCCGCCGATCTTGCCCGGGCCGAACGGGAAAATCACGAGCGGAATTTCGACCGAGCCCGGGAAATCTGCGCCGAGCTTGAAAAAATAAGCGCTCAGGTCGATACCCGCAGCGAAGGTCAACTTCAGGAACTGCGGCGGAACTGGCGGGAGCTGCCGAATCTTGATGGCGGCGAAGCTGAAACCCTGAAGGAGCGATTCCGGAAAGGAGTGGCCGACCTGACCGGAAAGCTGCAAGAATTTCAACAGGAACTGGACTGGCAGCTTTGGGCCAATTTGACCCTCAAGGAAAAATTAACGGCCAAAGTCGAAGCCCTTGACGGAGAGGAAGATCTGGCCACCGTTTTCAAGCTGGTCCGGGAAAGCCGGGAGGAGTGGAAAAGCATCGGGCCTGTGCCCCTAAAAAAATCGCGGAAATTATGGGACAGCTTCCATGCCGCCTGCGATCGCAACTTCAAACGCACTGAGCCCTACCTGGCTGAAAGAAACGCCATCCGGGCCGAGGCCCTGGAAAGACGCCGGGAAATCTGCGCCCGGGCCGCTGAACTTTCCGAATCGAACGACTGGCGGAAAACTGCCGATACCCTCAAGGAATTGCAGAAAGAGTGGCAGAGCCTTCCCGCGGCCCCCCGCAAGGAGGAGAGAAAGCTCTTCAAGCAATTCCGCAAGGAGTGTGACCGCTTCTTTGAACGGCGCAAGGAAGTTTATCTGGAGCAGGACAAAGAGCGCCGGGAGCAGCTTCAGAAAAAGGAAGAACTTTGCGCCGAGGCGGAAGCTCTGGCCGCGGAGCCCCAGCCGGAATACGCGAAAAAATTCCGCGATCTCCAGGCCGAATGGAAAAAAGCGGGGCCGGTTCCAAGGGAGGAGACGGACAAAATATGGACCCGCTTCAGGACCGCCTGCGACCGTTACTTCAGCTGGCTTGACGAGGAAAGGCGGGCTAATCTGGCCCAAAAAGAGGAACTCTGCCGACAGGCCGAAAAAGTCGTGGCCGGAACGGACCAAACCGCCGGCCGGAAAGAGATTGCCGATCAGCTTGCCGAAATGCAGCGCCGATGGGAGGAGATCGGTCCGGTGCCCCGGGGAGAAAGCGAAGCGATCTGGCAGCGCTTTCGCGAACCGGCTGATTCGTTCTTCAAGGCCGGACAGCAGCAGCGTGAGGAGGAAAACCTGAACCGCCGCCTTAATCAGGACAGAAAAGAGAAATTGCTGGCCCGGGCCGAGGAACTGGCTGGCCGGGGGGCGGATAAAAAAAATAACGCCCGGATGGAAAAATTACAGAATGAATGGTCCGAAACCGGCAGCGCTCCCCGGGCCGCCGACAAGGAGCTTAACCAGCGGTTCAAGGCCCTGTGTGACGCCTTTTTTGGCGGCCGGCCCCAATATTTCAGCGATCTCAAGAAAAAGCAGTTTGAAAATCAGAAGAAAAAAGAAAGCCTCTGTCTGCGTCTGGAAAACATTCTGGGCGCCGCCCGGAAGCCGGAAAGCGGAGGTCGCGACCGGGCTCTGTCCCTGGCCGAGGAACTGAAACAGGCCATGGAGGACAACTTCATCCTGGCCGGCAGGCGTAATGAAAAAAAGACGGTGGGCGAAGAGGTCGGGCGGATCGAACAGGATTGGCGGAATACCGGGGCGGTTCCCTACGACCAGGCGGAATCTTTAAACAAAAGATTCCAGGATGCCCTCGATCGCTACTACCGGAGCCGGCGCTAGTACCACGTAAACCATAAAGTTTCGCGAGATTGCGAAGGGATTTTGCGGGCCAGCTAGGCGCGACTTCCCGCGCATATAGCAGCGCTCTGTAAGGGAAGTCGCAACAAAGTTGGCACGTAAAATAACAAGCAAGATGCGATGGTTTAGGGGTTACGGGGTACTAGGATAAACTGCCGGCCGCAAAATTCAGGCTTGGCCTTGATGGTCTCTAGGTGTGCCCGGCCATGACTTCCTCGGCCTTTTCGGTCTCCCCCATCTCACGATAAATCTCGGCCAGTTCTTCAAGAACGCGAAGGTTGTTCGGACTCTGATTGAGGACCATGCGGTAGTATTCAACGGCTTCGGGGTATTTGCCCTGGTGGCGGAATATCCTGGCCATGCCCTGGCAGGCGTAAGGATCGAAGCGGATATCCAGGCTGGCCTTGTAATGCTCCCCGGCCTTCTCGTAGTCGCCGGTATTAAGGCAGGCATCACCGACCCGGGAATGCATGACCTGATTGCGGGGTTCCTTATCGAGAATCATGCTCCACCACTTGACGACCTCATCGTAATTTTTCATCCAGCGGTTGCAATCGCCAAGGCCGTAGAGGGCAAAAGTGTTACCCGGTTCAAGCTCAACCGCTTTGGCGTAGTATTGGATCGCCCGGTCATACTCCTGGCGGCGCCGGTAAATATTGCCGACCATGGTCAGCACCGCCACATATCCTTCGTCCAGCTCCAAAAGCCGGCCCAGGTAACGGAGGGCCTTGTCGTCCTTCTCCAGTTTATAAAAAAGGCTGCCGACCCCGAGTAAGGCATACTTATCCTTGTCGTTAATCTCCAGAGCCCGGAGATAATATTCCTCGGATTCACTGTATTTTTTAAGCTTCTTATAGGAATCGCCGACCCTGGTCAGCACCTGGATGTCGTCTTCATTGCATTCCAGATAGCGCTTCCAGTAAGAGATCGCCAGATCGTGCTCATTCTTGCCGCGATGGGCATCACCCGCCCCCCGCAGGGCGAAGACGTTCTTTTCGTCAATATTCAGGATCTTCTCGTAATAGTTGATCGCCTTGCCGAATTTCTTCTGTTCCCGGTAAAGATCGCCGAGCCCGACCAGAATATAGGCGTTATCGGGATCGAGCTCATAGGCCTCGCGCAGGACCTGCTCGGCCTCCTGGAACTGACCTTTCCTTAAAAGCCGGTTGCCCTTCCTGGAAAGCTCGATGGCGCTGTCGAGGGCGGCACCCCCGGAAACTTCGGTCAGCCCCTGGCTCTCCCTCACCCACTGCCAGTATCCGGCCCCAACGTCCTGGGCGCTGACCGTGACCCACTGAGGGGTTTCGTAGGGATGATTATCCTTGAGCCAGCTCGCCAGCTTGGCGGCAGTCTCCGAATCGAATTTGAAGGTTATCCGATACTCCTCAACGGATTCCCGCACCCCTTCCCACAGGTAAAAGGAACGAATCGGCCCGTCCACCTGGACACAGGCCGCCAGGCGGCTCTCAATGCAGGCCGCGGCAAGTTTTTCCGCATTTTCCCTGTTGTCAATCGTGGTCCAGCCGATGTGTATCATATTTCACTATTTGAATTTTTTTGACGAACGGCATGTCATTTGAGCAGCAAACGAATAAAGCTGAGTTGAGAGCTTGGCTGCTTTTTATGCCCTTTAGGGTGCATACGAAACTTATGCCCTGTGGGTATTAAAGCAAAATTCCCAAAGAAGCCGTCACGGATTCAGGAATATAACTCATTCAAACCATTTTATCACATGTAGATACAAACATTTACCACGAGAAACTCGTTAAATCCTGTTTTTTTGCAAAAAAAATTAATGGGCCCCCTTGGGCCGGCAGCGCCGATGGCGCGCCAAAAACTGTTTCTAAAATAAGCCGGCCGCTGATTTTAGGTGGATTTATAACCATAAAATAGTATTTTTCAGAGTCAGGAGCGATGTAAATATTCGTCATCACTTCCCAGGAAGGCGATCAGGCTGCTTCACATACAGTCGTATAGACTCAGCAGCCTGCTTACCTCCCTGAAAAGCGATGACGAACATTTAAATTAAGGGGTTTTTGTCATTTTCTAGCATCAAGCCGAATATTTACGGAGCGATGGTGAAGCATATCCCCCCCTTGCGGGTGCGACGCGGTAGATCGCGATTTATGCGACGCCATTTAAACAAGCAGGGTCATCCGGAAAACAGAGCGATCATGCGCCAGCGAAAAACCAGTACCATCGGGTTCCCCGATTCGACCGGATTAGTCAATTGGCTTGGCTTTTCTTCGGCGACGGCCGCCGTTCTGGTCGTCGGCAGCGGTCCATTGCAGCGGGAGGGCAGCATAACCCCGGTCGGAATGGTGGCAGGAGTGGCGCTCAGTCTTGCCGCGGGCCTGTACTATCGGCGTCATTACCTGAAACCGGCGGGTAGTCGGGGATGGCCGGCGGATCTGGAAACCCCTTTTTTACTGGCGGTATTTACCTGGACCCTGTTCCTGCTCTTTAAGCCGCTTCTACCGTATCCGATTATTATTCCGGCGATGGTCATTGCCTGGATAACCCTCCGTTATTTCTGGTCGGCCGCCTTGCCTGCCGTTTTGGCCGTGCTGGTGATTGAAGTGGAATTAGCCCTGACCGGCAATCAGTCGCCGGGCGAAGCGGCGGCCAACCTCATGGTGTGCGCGCTTGTCGCCACAAGTCTGCATCTGTTTCCCGGCGGCAGATTATATAAGCACAAACTGCGCGGGGAGCGAATCGCCGCAATCACCAAAGAG
Organism: Desulfurivibrionaceae bacterium; assembly: GCA_046484585.1. Taxonomy (GTDB): domain Bacteria; phylum Desulfobacterota; class Desulfobulbia; order Desulfobulbales; family JAGXFP01; genus JAGXFP01. The sequence continues at coordinate 1,484 of JAWOIQ010000186.1, read as the reverse complement.
GCCAATCGGGAACAAGCCTCGGAAATGGGGCTGACCGGCGACGAAATTGCCGCTTCGGAAATGCTCCGCGATCTCGATAACCCGGAGACGACCGATGTTTACGGGGAGCAGACCATCGCAAGCATCAACAGATCCTTCGAGCTGCAACTGGACATGATCCGCCTGGCCCTGGACCTGACCACCGTGGCCGTGCTCTGGGTTGATCCGGCCAACGAAAATCTCCGGCTGCGCTACCTGGCGACCACCAGGTCGGATATCGATCAGGGTCCATATCCGGCCGGCACCGGGATCCTCGGCGCCCTGACCGGAACCCACCAGGAAACGGAACTGGCCGGAGTCAAACCGTCCCATCCGCGCCTGCCCTATTACCGCAAACATGAAAACATCGGGGCGATAATGGCCCTGCGCATCCCGGTCGGCCGAAAGGATCATGAAATGCCGGAAACCGGCAGGAGCGGCATTCTCTGCGTCGACCGGCAAAGCGACCACCCCTGGTCGGACCGGGAGCGGCGGGTGCTCAGGCTGACCGCCAGGAAATTGGGCCTGGAAATCAGCGGCTCCAGACAGCTCCTCAACATGGACCGGGAACGCGCCGCCATCCATCGCCTCTGCCACGGCCTTCGTGAACTGAACAGCGATCCCAATCTCGACTCGATCTTCGCCTCGTCAATCAAGGCGGTCAAGGCCCAGATCCCTGCCGATCTCCTGGCCCTCTGCCTGAAAGAGGATGACAGTTATCAAGTCGTCATGGCCGAGGGCCGGGGAACCGAAAAAGTGCTTAACCGCGTGTTTCCGTTGGAAGAAGGCCTGGTCGGCCAGGCCATTAAAACCGCCCGAACCCTGCCGGCTAACGGGCGCTACCGGGGCGGGGCTCCCGTATTCGCCAGGGAGTGGAGTTTCGACAGCGACTATCGGTCACTGCTGGTTATCCCCCTGCCGGATGAAGACCATATTCCCATCGGCTGCCTGGTGGCGGCCTCGGTATCCGCCGGGATTTTCACGATAAACCGGCGGGAAATCCTGGAGATAATTGCGGCCCAGATTGCAATCAAGGTGAAACTCGGCCAGGCCCATGAACAACTATCCCTCCTGGCCACCACCGATGGCTTGACCGGACTGGCCAACCATCGGGCCTTTCAGCACGGTTGCGGCGTCATGCTTGAGCGGGCCCGGAGAAACAAGACCCCTCTCTGCCTGATCCTGGGCGACCTGGATCATTTCAAGAATATCAATGACCGCTTCGGCCACCCCTTCGGCGACGAGGTCTTAAAGAAAGTAGCCGCGGTGATTGCGGATTCAGGGCGGGAGGTTGATCTTGCCGCCCGATACGGCGGCGAGGAGTTCGCCCTGGTCCTCGAAAACTGCGACCTCAAAGGCGCTCTGCTCATGTCAGAAAGGGTCAGGGACAAGATCTCCCGTCTCAACCTGTTCAACGGCAACAACCAGGTCTCGCTGACCATTTCCTTGGGCATCGCGCTTTTCCC
>JAWOIQ010000172.1:0-19849 GCA_046484585.1 Desulfurivibrionaceae bacterium | reverse complement strand
GGCCTTTTCGATGCCGGCCTCCTTCAAGGTCTGGTCGGCGGCCGCTTCCCCTTCGAGGACCAGGTAACCGGCTTTGACAATGGCCTCGATCTTGTCGGGATCCTTCTCGATAACCACCAGTGAGCGGTTATTCTCCTCGAGAATCCTGCAGATAACCTTGCCGATCCGCCCGTAGCCGCAGACGATATAGTGGTCGCGCAACCTGGCCACCCTGTTTTTCATTTTCATTCTCCCGATGGTTTTTTGCAATCTCCCCTCGATAACATCCCCGGTCATCTTGCTGAAGACATACAGCACAAAACCGACCCCGATCAGGATGAGAAAGACTGTGAACAGCTTGCCGCCGGTACTCAGGGGAAAGGTCTCACTATAGCCGACGGTGGTGATGGTGATCACCGTCATATAAAACGCGTCAAAAAAGCCGGCCCCGTCGATAAACATGTAGCCGAAGATACCCAGGCCGAGAATCGCCAGGAACAAAATTCCAATATACAGCAATCTTCTCATCCAGCTTTCTCCCAAAAACTTCTGATGCTCACTCATGTCGCTGGATTGCTTCGCTGCACTCGCAATGACCGCATTTGTGACTTTTCGCGACACCATCAATCATAAATCATGCTGCATCCAGCTCATATCACATCGGGAAGCCCAGGTCACCTGATGAGCAGCAAACCCAACCTCCGCCTGGAAAACATAACATATCTTATACCCACAGGGCATAAGTTTCGTTTGCACCCTAAAGGGCATAAAAGCAGACAAGCTGCTCAACTCAGCTGAAAATCATCATAACTCAGGAAAAGCCTCTGCTTTACCGGTTATCCGGCAACCAGCCCGGATTCTTGGTTAACCGCCGGACAATCCTTGCTCTAGAAGGGCTGCCGAGCGGGCAGATCCGGACAAAACCATTAAAATAAGGTTAGCTATTGGCAGGGTCAGATATTTATTTTATACTCGCTTTTCCGGTTGACAGCGCATTTCCCAAATCAGTTTACGGGTAATACCATAAATTTCAATAACCTTAATTCCAGAAAGGAGCAACTATGAACATCTTGGTTTTCGGCCCCAACGGCAGCGGCAAAGGCACTCAGGGAGCGATCATTCAGAAGAAATACAATCTGCCCCACATCGAGTCGGGCGCGATTTTCCGCAAGAACATCGGCGGCGGCACCGAACTCGGCAAACAGGCCAAGGAGTATATTGACCGCGGCGACCTGGTACCGGACGAGATCACCATCCCGATGATCCTTGACCGCCTCAAGGAAGATGACTGCAAGAAAGGATGGATTCTGGACGGATTTCCGCGCAACAAGGTTCAGGCCGAAACCCTTGCCAAGGCCCTGAAAGACGAAGGCATCAATATCGACTACGTCGTCGAGATCGTCCTCGCCCGCGAAGTGGCCAAACTGCGAATCACCGGACGCCGCCTCTGCGTCAACGACAACAACCATCCCAACCACATCGCCTTTGACGCCATCAAGCCGGTGGAAAAGAACGGAGAACTGGTCTGCCGGGTATGCGGCGGTGAACTGAAGACCCGGGCGGACGATCAGGACGAGACGGCGATCAACAAGCGTCACGACATCTACTATGACGACAAAACCGGAACCATGGCCGCCGTCAATTTCTTCAAGTCCCTGGGAGGCTCCACCAAGGTGATCTCCGTCGACGGTGAACAGTCCATCGATGAGGTCAACGCCGACATCATGAAAGAACTGGACTGATTAAGCAGTCCCCGCCTGGTTCGAAAATGACGTAAAAAAAGCCCGGGATCGAAAGATCCCGGGCTTTTTTTTATAACCGGCGCCCTGAAAGGCGGCAGGCGGCGGGCAATTTATCCCCGCGATCACGGAAATTTACAGTTCAACTAAAAGAAAAAGCCTATAGCCGTCACGGCTTCGGGTTGGCAATAGGTAAACGCGCTGTTCGCGGCTTCAACCGCCGGAATTATTCAAGACGGGCTCCAGCTTCGCGACACCCGAAACGGGCACCAGCTTCGCAACACCCGGATTGGGAGTGAGATCCTGGTTCGAACCGAGAATCGCATCAAGGGAACACCAGAGGACACTGCCGAACATGACCAGGTTGGCTACGGTTGTCTTTGCCGTCCCGGCGCAGGTTTCGGAGGTTACCTGAATGTCATAGGGCTCGTAGCCCTCTTTGGAGATATTAACCAGAAACGGTTGATTGCGCTTCTTTTCGAGTTCGCACGGGGTTGTACAGCTTTCGCCGGTGGAGAAATTAACGGAAGCCCCGGCAGGAATGCTGGTGACATTATACATTTCGGTGGTACCGCGGGTGATGGTGGCGCAACCGGCTAAAAGCACCAAAACTGCTAAAAGCGTCAGGTTTAATATTAATGTGCCCATTCACTGACCTCAATATCCGGCAGCGAATTCAAGTCCGCTTGCCGGAAGATAAACTTTGCTACTTGATAACAGTTACTGAATATAACATCGAAACACGAAAATACCACATTTTTTTAGTACTGAAGCTGGCCGCCAACAATTCTTCCCCGAATCCGTGGCGGCGATCGGGCCGCTTGCCTGGCCAATCTCCCATCCGGTCATGGCGTAAGAATGGGCCCGTCGGTCTAACGCCGCCGCAACTGCTGGAGAGAGAAGAAAGAATCATCCAGTTCTATGCCGAAAGTGATCTCCCGGTAGGTCAGTTCGGTATATTCATCCGGTTTATCGGCCGGAACCACCCGGAGGATGGCGGGGAGCTGCCGTCCGCCCATCTCCCTGATATCACTGAAAGTCGTGGACCGGGCCAGAATCAGGTCCTCATCATAGTAATGCGCGGTAACCGGCAAAAGGTTATCCGCCAGAACTACCATAACAATTCTTCCCCAAACCACCGGCGCCTCTGGTTTGGGGTCAAGAGCAAACTCTATGATCTCCTTTCCCGCCCTTTCTCCCTCAAAAATAATGGCGGGCAGGTAATCCTCGGCAAGTTGCGATTCCTTGACCAGATCGTCGTTGGTGAAATGACTGCCCATCCAGGAACCCATCATCATGCTGGCGGTAAGACGAATCGTTCTATCGGTCTTGGGCAGATAGGTATAAATGGCATTACCCGATTTCAGGGTAACCGTCCCCTTTTCCTTGCGGGGCGACAGGATTCTGACCAGGGACTTTTCCTCGCCGAGCGTCCAGCTTTCCATGAGTACCTCCCGGCTGTAATTGGCGGTAACCACCTTCATCTCTACAGTACTCCGAGAAGAATCGGCCCGCCACAGATCATCGATTTTCGCCATGATCTGCCGCGCTCTGACCTCGCTTGCGGCCGCCTCCGCATATCCGCATAAAACAGGGGCCATTGCCAAGAGAATGAATAATATCCACTGAATCCTGCTGACCGGAAAAGTCATGGCAACTCCATTTTTTTTCATAAGCTGAATCCGTTATCGGATGCCCTGAGAGGGCGAATGCAATTTCTCTACCGCGAGATCGCAAAAATTACAAGTTGATTAGGCCAGGCTGCCCAATGCCAACCGATCACGGGATAAGCCAACAAGGATTGGTCAATCTCCCAGCCGGTAAGCAATTACAGGGTGCCGGAGATGCAAGGCACCGGCCTGTGATGTGTACTGATTTACATGAGCAGGCCGACAACACAGCAGATTCGGTACCCTGCAATCGCTTACGCCCAATGGCCGTGACGAATTATAGTCGAGCTGAATCGCGCTCCATTACAACCTGCAAAGAACCAACCCCGATTTCCGAGTTTGGTTAATCTCCCGATAATAAAGGGATTTTGGCGATTTCTTCGTGCCCATGTTCCACAAGAAGCCAGAAGCCAGGAGTCAGAATCCAAGAGAAAAGCTTTAAAATCAGTCATTCCGGCTCCTGGCTTCTGGATTCTGGATTCTGGATTCTGGATTCTCTCATGTAATGCCACTATGACTCTGAATCATTTATGACAGCAAACCAATACCATAAGACAAGTCAGAAAGTTGAGTCTATAAAAAAAAGGCCCCGCGTAAAGCGGGGCCCGATAATAACAACAAAACTGACGGAAGAGACTTTTTAGAAGTCCGGTTCGTCGTGACAGAGGTCGCAGTCCTGGGAGATGACCTTGCCGCTGTTGTTCTCATGCTCCCAGTTATGGCAACGAAAACAGCCGTAGCTGGGATCGGCATACAGATAGCCGCCGTAATCCTCGGATTTATGGCCCAGATGCCCCAGATAGGTTCCCCAGGTAACCTTCATGTTCGGCCAGACATTAACCAGATAACTCTCAACCAGATAGAGGCCGGCCTTCTCGATATCGTCACGGTACTTCTCGATCTCCTCGCCGTTTCTCTGGTATTGGAGCTCCCGCAAGGCGGGTCCGATCTCGTTGGTGGCCGCTTCACGGCTGATGTAGTCGGCGGTAAGCGCGGTCAGTGAATCTTCCCTGATACCTGGAATTTCACCGTTGATCTCATTGCTCAGGAGACCGAAGTCGACGACCTCCGTGGGCAGATCGTAAATATGGGTGGGGCGGTTATGACAATCGATACAGTCCATGGTGCGCCATTCGCCTTCAACACCCTCCGCCATGGGAATATCGTCCTGCACGAACTCGTCATGGGTGCCGTCGGGACGGGTAACCCGGACCTTGGCGATCTCGGTGCGTTTCTCGTCGGCAGCCAGATACTCAACCTTGACGTCCTCGGAAACATGCCAGTGAATACCTTCGAATTTATTGGTTACCGGATTGCGACCACCGATATGCAGGGCAATCTCGTTGACTTCGGGCTCAATCTGATTGTCATTTGAGAAATGGGTGAAGGTCTTGACCTTTTTGCCATGGAATTTATCTGGCCAGTGGCAATGTTCGCAGGTATCCCGGGCCGGGCGGAGATGTTCGACCGGGGCCGGAATCGGAGTGCTGTAACTCTCGGTCAAAACCGCCACTACCTGGCGCAACCCGGAAATCTTGGCCTTGACAAACCATTGGGCGCCGGGACCGATATGACACTCAACGCAGGCGATCTTGGAATGGGACGAACGCTGATAAGCGGTATACTCGGGGGCCATCACATTATGGCAGACCATCCCGCAGAAATAAGGGGAATCGGTAAAATGATAACCTTCGTACCCGATAACCCCGAGGACCGAAACATTGATTACGGTCAAGGCAATAAAGCCGATCAGGAACTTACGATGCTTGGGATCGCTCAGGTTGATATGCAGATGCTCACGTGAAATCCCGAATTTATGCCACTGACGCCGCCGCAGGAAGCCCGCGAGCGGGATCATCAACAAACCGGTGACCATGGCGCCCGGCAGCACCAGATAGGTAAAGACATTGGCATAAGGATTGGAGATCAGACCAAGAAGATCGAAGATCAGACCGACTACCATCAAGGTTACGCTGATCGTGGTAAGCGCCACACCCAACAAGCCGAGAGGAGATCTCCACATCCCTCGAATTATAAAGCTCCACGGGTTACGCTCACCTCGGTCACTACTCTGAACATTTGTTTCATTTTCATTCTCACTCATTGCAACTTCTCCCCTATTACATAAAAGTTAATCAAAATAAAAAGAACAAAGCGGTAACACTCTACCGCCCAAAAAAAACCAATTATAATTATCGGTCCCCCATAAAGCCGGGAGAGAAACAGTGCCAATCAACTCGTGATTATCGTTGCCCAAACGGCGCCGTGAGCGTACTTAGTACGCTGCAATGACGAGACATTTTTGCAGCAACACGGGGAGCTGGCGACTTTTTGCGACGCCATCAGCTTTGAATTCCGGCGACGCCATCATGACCCGGAACTTTTAAACGACTTTCAGCCTTGGCCATCGCCTTGACAAAGACCTCGCAACCTTCGCACTGACTGGGCTCCCTGGCGCAGTACGACTTAGCCTGTTGCCAGCACGGAGTAGATTTGTCAACAAAGGCCGTACATTTTTCACGAACATCATCCGGGCAGTTCTTGATCTGCCAGCACGGGGTCAGCTCCAGAAGTTTCTTGATCCCGGGAATACTGATTCCTTCCTCGTGAATAAACTTGCGCAAACAGCGGACCCATTCGATATCGTCATTTGAAAAAAACCGTTTATTGCCCTGTCGAGCCGGTTTCAACAACTCTTCTTCCTCATAAATTCTCAGGGTGCGGGGATGCACGTCTAAAAGCTTTGCCGCCACACTTATGGGGAAAATAGCTTTTTTATTATCAAGCGACATTCCTATCTACCTCTCTTGCTGGTTATCAGGCAACCAACAACCCCTGGTTATCCGAAATCGGGGCCGTTAATATAGCATGATAAATCTTTTTTTAAACAAAAAATTAAAACGATAAGATGATCAACACAAACTACGAGCCAAACCGGATACACCCGGCTGGATTAGTCAGGGCACCGAACAGACTCCCTGCTCCGAGCCAGGTCTTCGGAAACGAAAAGACCTTAACGAACACATTTACCGCACCGTCGTGGTCCCGGGACGATCTGCCAATCCTTTATTCCATCGTCCCATGACTGCCGACCCGGTCATGGCCACCAGACCGAACGACAGGACGCTGAACACCAGGGGAATCCCGCCGGTGGTAAACAGGTCAGCCAGGAAAACCTTCAGCCCGCCGACTATAGCCAGAAAGCCTGCGATCCATGCTAACTCCGGATCCCGGCGACGGCCGGAGATGATCAACAGAACAATGGCGCCGATGTTGATGATGATCGACCGTCCGCATTTCATAATATTGGCAGGATCGGCCGGAACCATGGGAGCGGCCAAATCGATAATCATGCTGAACAGCAGGTACAGACCGGCCAGGCCGACCAGCAAAAGCAGCAAGGCAGAACGGTCGCGCCCATCGAGGTCGGCGAAGATAGACCGGGCCGGCGGTGGATTGCGGCGAGACCAGTGGTACTGCATCAAGCCGAAAAGAGCCAGAGAAGCCGCGGCAGCCAAAGAGGACCGGGACGAAATGGTTTGTCCCACTTCATAAATGTCAAATGCCAATCCGGTCAGCAGGGCAAAAACCGGATAAAGATAAGACAATATCCGGATAAAAGCACTTCCACCACGTTCGGAAAGCCGCGCCAATCCGTAAGCAAACAGAGTCCAGATCGGAATCGCCCAGGCCACATTGCCGACAACCGCCGGCACCGCCACGGTCATTGCTAAAGCGCCGGCGACAAAGGCGCCGGCCATCCCGACGGCAGATTCCGGCTTCCTGGTCAGCAACCGCCAGCCCAAGGCCATATGGCCAAGGGCCAGGATCAGGGTAAATAAGCCGAACAACCATGGTTGCTGCCAGTAGTCCCTCACAATGACGCCGCCGCCAAAAAACAGCAATACATTCAAGGAGGGGATAACCGCGTCATAGACGGTCGCTTTCGCCCCTTTGAAATATCTGCCGACATAAAAGGCCAGATAAAGCCCCACAAAAGAAATCAGGAAAGGCGCCAGCCAGTCAGGATAAACATGGGCCGGAACCGGCTCCCCCCTTCCCAGGGGCGCAAAAACCTTAAAACCCCAGAGAGCCATGAACAGCAGGGTCAGCAGGGTGACCGGCCATTTCAGCTTGCCGCTCACCGAACGCTCCGAAGCTATAAAAGCCACGCCGTTGGCGATCAAAACAAGCAGACCGCTCCAGGGAAAAAAGAGCCGGGGAAAATCAATCACCATCCCGGCGACGGCCACCCCGATCACACTGACCGTCAATAATCCGGCTTGCCGGTACCTGATCCCGACAAAGGCCGAGGTTGCCAGCGCCGTCAACAGGATTGCATAAGCAACACTTGCCGGAATCGTCCCGAAACGTTCGTGTCCTTCAATAACTATGGTGAAGAGCAGAACAAAACCGGAGATGGAAAAGACGTTGGCCATCCGTCTGTCGTTCACATAAAAAAAGCAGCCGACACCGGCCAGGATAGTGACATAAGCCAGCCCCAACAAGGAACCGGCCGCGGCATTGATATATCCGGAATCGCTGACGGTTCTGAGCAGCAGGGCAAAAACCAGGATAAAACAGACTACGGCCATCTTCTGCAGCAACAGCCCTTTCCCGAGCCACTCGCCCAGTGCTTCGGGTGGCTCAATGAATGCGGCAGGGTCCACCGTCTTGTCATGTTCGCCACCGATTCCGGCAGGAGTTTCGGCTTCGAGGCTGGAAACCTTATCGGTCAATTCGGCTACCCTTGTTTCAAGAAAAAGAATTCTTTCCGAAATCACCGACAAATCTGTGATAATATCACTATTATTCGCGCCCATACGCAAACCTGTCTAATTTTTCCGGTGCGCCAAATTCATGAGTTCAGCCGCCATGAGAACAAATTTCTTCGCGGAATCCTTAACTACGGCGTTGGCCGAATTGCGGAAAGAAAAAAAATCCGGCAACTTTTAAATACCCTGTTGCCCAGTATACCACATTGTGGTATGGATAGTAGCAATATGACAAAATCATGTCAATAAGAAATCCGGATTTGAGACATGTTTGTAGATAACTTTATCTTGGCAAGGATAAAGAGCATGGGCCGGATCAGACTGACGGATCAGCGGCATCGAAAAAATTCGAGCGGGATTGTTGTCAATTCAACCGGAAAGGAGACGTTTTTATGAAAAATCACGTTTTGCGACCGCTATGGCTAGTCCTGGCGGCCATAATCCTGATTCTGATCGTCAGGCACTTCATGGTTCCCGACAACTTCGGGGTGCATGGCGAGGGCTTCACCTATGGTTTTCACCGATTGAGTAATGTGGAGGAGTGGCGAAACTTCAAGGTCAAATACCAGGGCCGTGAATACTGCCGGGATTGTCACGAGGATAACGTCGAAAGTTCAGCGGGTTCCAAGCACAAAGCGATCCAATGCGAAAACTGTCACGGACCTGCCATCGATCATCCTGATGATCCGGAAACTCTGGATATCGACACCGGCAGGGAATTATGTCTGCGCTGCCACGGCGCCCTGCCCTATCCGGACAACCCCCGTGCCCGCATAATCTCAATCGCCGGGAATCTCCACAATCCCGACACGGATTGTATCGAGTGTCACGACCCCCACAACCCGAATCTGGAGGAAGGTTAATGAGCTGCTCGCGAAGAAAACTGCTTAAATCCGCCATGACCGTCACCCTGGCCGCCTCCCTGCCCATTTCGGCTTTCAGGTTCCTCAGCCCGGCGGAATGCAGGGCCGCCACCGGCACGGAAGGGACCAGATGGATCTTTCTGATCGACACCAACAAGTGTGTAGGTTGCGGTTTCTGTGTCAAGGCCTGCAAGAAGGAAAATGAGATCCCCTACGATGCTCCCGTCACCAGAACCTGGGTCGAACGCTACGTGGTTACCGAGGACGGCAAAACCCATATCGACTCGCCCATGGGCGGCCGCGACGGCTTCACCGATCCCAAAATCCGTGGCGAGGAGTTGGTGAAACCCGAAGAGATCGCCAAAACCTTTTTCGTTCCGAAGCTTTGCAATCAGTGCGAAAATCCACCCTGCGTTCAGGTTTGCCCGGTCGGCGCCACTTACCAGACCGGCGACGGGGTGGTTCTGGTCGACCGGGACTGGTGCATCGGCTGCGGTTACTGCATCATGGCCTGCCCTTACGGGGTCAGGTTCTTCCACCCGGTTCACAGGGTCGCCGAAAAATGCAACTTCTGCTACCACCTGATCAGCAAAGGACGGCAGACCGCCTGCGTGGACGCCTGCCCCTTCGGGGCTCGGCGGATCGGCAACCTCCTCGACCAAAACGATCCGGTCACCAGAATTATCATGACGGAGCGGGTCGCCGTCCTTAAAGATGAATACGGCACCAAGCCGCAGGCCTTCTATCTCGGCCTGGACAGGAATGTAAGGTGATCGCCATGACCCAGGAACTTATCGTCCACGGTGCCGAATGGACCGAAAAACTCTTGTATGTCTATCCGAACGAGTACATTTACTGGAGCATCCAGATCGTCATGTATCCCTACATGACCGGCCTGGTGGCCGGCGCCTTCGTGCTCTCTTCCCTCTACCATGTTTTCGGGCAGAAGGATCTGAGGGAGATGGCCCGCTTTTCCCTGGTATTCTCCCTCGCCCTGCTGCCGGTGGCGATGTTGCCGCTGATGATGCATCTTCAGCAGCCGCTACGGGGAATGTACGTGATGTTCACCCCTCACTTCACTTCGGCTATCGCCGCCTTCGGTATCGTCTTTTCGACCTATGCCGCCATCGTCCTGACCGAAATCTGGTTTGTCTACCGCGAGTATTTCGTCCAACAGACCGTCGCCCTGCAAGGTAAAGAGGGGCTGGCCCACCGCTCCAAACGAGTGCTCTATCATGTTCTGACCCTTGGAGCCTACAACACCGATCCGGCGGCGATCGCCAAGGACAAGAAAACGGTCAAGATCATGGCGGCAATCGGCATCCCGGTCGCCGGTTTTCTGCACGGATATGCCGGTTTCATCTTCGGTTCGGTCAAGGCCAACGCCCTGTGGATGTCGCCCTTGATGCCGGTAATTTTCATCATGTCGGCGGTGGTTTCCGGTATCGCGCTTTGTATGCTGACCTACATAATCATCATGGAATGGAAAAAGTTCAAAGCCACCCTGGCCAAGGGACAGGGTGACGAGAGCGTCATCGATATCCGCGGCGCCGAGATGGACGTAATCAGCAAGACCGCCCGCTACCTGATGATGTTCCTGGTGGCGGCCATTTCCCTGGAAATTCTCGATCTGATCTTCAGGGGTTATACGGCGATGAAGTCCTGGGACATCCTTCGTTCGGTCATGTTCGACGCCGACTTCACCAAGATCTTCATCCTGCAGTACGGACTCGGCAACGCCCTGCCGCTTATTATGCTGCTGCTGCCCGGCCTCACCATCCGCCGCACCGCGGTTGCCCTGATCCTGGTCCTGTTCGGAGTCTTCATGATGCGCTGGAATGTCGTAATCGGCGGCCAGGCCTTCTCCCTCTCTTTCGAGGGTTTTATGCACTACCATCTGCCGATCATTCCCCACAGCATGGAAACCTTCAAGGAAGGCCTGTTCGGCGCCCTGACGGTCGCCGCCACCCCCTTCATCCTTTTCTGGGGGCTCAACAAAATCCTTCCGACACTGACCATTGAAAACCGCTGAGGGTTAAAGATGCCGGCCGATCCCGCGGATCGGCCGGCTTGAAGAGCGGTTCCAGGCAATCGAAGTCTTCGGGCCTGCCATGGTACGGACAAATCGGCATTAAAGACTCCGATACCGCCCCTGATTCCGGCATCCGGATAAGTTGATGAACTCGCACAAAGTAAAAAATAATGGCCAGGCAGATATTGCCCTTGCGGGGTACTAATCGTCAGAGCCAAGGCGCAAATTTTGCGGAATGCGGCGGAAAGAAGCTGCAATGATGAGACAATTCCCGGCAACGCGGGAGCCGGCGACTTTTTGCGACGCCATTCTTTCCTAGCCCGTCAATCGCTCAGACTCTTCTTCAAGAAAACCGAGATGCGTCTTCTCTTCGTCGACCAACCGCAAAAAAAGATCCCGGCTCGCCTGTTCTTCGGCGCGTTGAGCCAGCCGGCTGTAGAGATCCATGGCCTGGGTTTCAAACATCATGGCCATATCGAGTATATTCTCAATTGAGAGGAATTCCGGCCGAACCCTGGCCAAAAACTGCCTTACCGACTTACCCCCTTCCATAAGCGGATCATCTGGCCGGGGCAAAGGCGGCGCAACATCCCGGTGGATTAATCGGGAGTATTCCCCGGCCAGCCAGGCCTTATGCTTATCTTCAAAGCCCGCCAGTCTGGTCAGCAATTTCTTTAGTTCGTCATCCTCGACCTTCTCCGCCAAACCGGCATAGAATTTCTGCAGACCGTCCTCAAGGCCATAAGAAAGAGTAAGGCCGTTTTCGTAGTCAACATCGGGGTCAATCAATTCAAGGCCGGCCATTTCCGGGCCGGCGGCCTTGCCGCCCTGCCATTTCTTGATCCCGCCGCTGATATTATAAACCTCTCCGAAACCCTGACCTGCCAGAAACTGGGCGGCCGCCCTGCTCCGTCCCCCGGAGGCGCAATAGACCAACAGCGGTTTTTGGCGGTCAAGATCATCTTGTTTTTCCGGCAATTGCTTGAGCGGGATTAAACGGGCGCCGGGCAGATGCTCATTTTCATACTCGCCGGGCTGCCTGACATCCAGTAATTGATAGTCGGTTGCCGAACGGTTGGCGATAAATTTCCTGGCATCCTCGGCATCAAGGCTCTCAACCTTATTGAACAACGATTTCCACTTCATAAATCCCCTTATTTCAAAATGGTTGATGGGTTCGCGAAAAAATCACGGGATCGCGAGGCGCCATGCCCGAGCGTCGCCACTAAAAGTATATATTAACACCATCAATCATAGCAAACTACATGCCGCCCGTTCATTCCGGTAGTTCGCATTGTTCCTTCAGGGGGCAACTCCCGCATTGCTTGCCTTTCCTGACATATTTTTCACAGCACCTGTTCTTATCTTTCTTTTTGTCCTTGGCAATATTTCTGTATTTATACTCTCCCATGCCGTCTCCACTTGCTTTTATAGTTATCTCCCGATAATCATTATCAATAATAGCCGGCTTGATCCGGATATGCCAATTAAAATCGGCTAAAAATCAACATAGGGAAGGCATTTAAATATCGCAATTGTCTTGTGTTTTTCTTTCATTTTTATATGTTATTATATTGTATAAGCCTTGGGAATCGGCAACCGGATCAACCCGGCTGTTATTCATACATCCCTACGGAGGTTATTACATGGAACTTCAGGTTGAAGGGCGTCATGCAGAGATCCGCAAATCGTGGCAATCCAAAATTGAGGTTGAAAAGGACCGCTTAATCCGTCATCATGCCGGCCTGGTCCAGAACTTGAGAGTCGCGATCGAAGCCACCCCGAACCACAAGGAGGGCGGCTATGAAGTAAGATTAATTGCGGCGGTGCCGGATGGCACTGTTGTGGTCAAACGGAAGGGCGAATCAGTCAAACCTTTACTGGTTAAGGCCTTCGACAACCTGGACATGCAACTTAAGGAAATGCAGCGTAAAAAAAAGCAGGGCCTGAAAACGCCGGGAGCAGAAATTCCGGCCCAGCAGAACGGCACCGTTAAAACGATTTCCCCGGTCGAATCTTTCGGATTCATTCTATTAGAGGGGGGCAAGGAGGTTTATTTCCACGAAAATGCCCTGAAGGACATCGAAATCGACAGATTAAACATTGGTGACGAGGTTTATTTCGGAGAGGCGGAAGGCGACAAAGGCCCCTGTGCCAGCTGGGTGCGGATGGCAAAATAAAACCTGAGTGGATCGCAAAGGGCAGCGAATCGGCTTCGTTACCGGCCGATTCGCATGCCGATGCCAAGCGCCCTGGCCGGAAGCGGGCACAGAGGCTATTCCACCAGGAGCTCACACACAGACGCCTCACACCCGGTCCCGGCTCTGTCATGGCCGCCTTACGGTGATCATTAAAAAAATAACAGGTGGACATTAAATTTTCCGGCCTGTAAATAAGCGAAGAAGTCCTGATTGACAAATCGCCCAGCGCAAAAATGAGCTGGGCGATAGTTTTTTTAATCCTCGGTAATCATTATAAGCAGGCGGCTCTTTCAAACTTGCCGATCGAAGTCGGTTAATTCTTGAAAAGATTCCGGCTCCACCGAGAACACCCGAAATCGAAGGATTCATCATGTGCGGTATTGTCGGATACATTGGGAAAAGGCGGGTCGTCCCCATTCTGCTCGAAGGATTAAAAAGATTGGAGTACCGGGGATACGACTCGGCCGGCCTGGTCTATGTCAATAATGATGACACCACCCTCAAACGGCATCGCTGCGAAGGAAAGCTGGCCAATTTGGAAGAACTCATGGAGGCCTTGAACATCGACAGCCAGGTCGGCCTGGGCCACACCCGCTGGGCCACCCACGGCGCCCCCTCCGAGGCCAATGCCCACCCGCACTGCGATTGTTCCGGCGAGCTGGTCGTGGTCCACAACGGTATCATCGAAAATTATAACTCCCTGCGCGACGAGCTGATCGCCAAGGGTCATTGCTTTGATTCGGAAACCGACACCGAGGTTATGGCCCACCTGATCGAAGAGAATCTGGAAGACGACCTGGCCGCTGCCGTCAGAAAGGCTCTGGTCAAGGTGAAAGGCTCTTACGCCCTCGCGGTTCTCTGGATCAAACAACCCGACCGATTAATCGCGGTCCGCAATAACAGTCCGCTGGTTCTAGGGTTCCAGGAGAACGGCGGCGCTTTTCTGGCTTCTGACATCCCCGCCCTGCTGCCCTACACCCGTGAAATCATCTTCCTCGACGACCGGGAAATGGCGATCCTCAAAGCCGACAGCTGGCAGGTCCTCGGTCTGGACGACGGCAATTCGATCGACAAGAAAGTTCAAACCATCACCTGGAATGCCACCATGGCCGAAAAAACCGGCTACAAGCACTTCATGTTGAAGGAGATTTTTGAACAGCCGCTTGCCATCCTCAATACCTTCAGGGGACGTCTCGACCCTGAAACCGGCCAGGTCAACCTGCCGGAAGCGGAACTGGACACCGCGTATCTGAACTCGATCAGAAGGATTTGTCTGGTGGCATGCGGCACCTCCTGGCATGCCGCCCTGGTCGCCAAGTACTGGCTGGAAAAATGGACCGGCGTACCGGTAGAGGTAGACATCGCTTCCGAGTTCCGCTACCGCACCCTGCTGCTCGATGATTCGGTGCTGGTCGTACCGATCTCCCAGTCCGGCGAAACCGCCGACACCCTGGCCGGGATGCGGCGGGCCAAGCAACTCGGAGCCAAAATTGTCACAATCTGCAACGTGGTCGGCAGCACCATGACCAGGGAGACGGACGGCACTATCTACACCCATGCCGGGCCCGAGATCGGGGTCGCTTCCACCAAGGCCTTCACCAGTCAGCTCACCGCCCTCTTCCTCCTGACCATGCTGATCGGCCAGGAGCGCAACACCATCACCCCGAGTGAAGCCCGCGAACTGGGCCAGGCTCTGATCGGTATTCCAAACGTGATCGAAGAGGAACTGCCGCGCCTCCAGGAAGAGACGGCGCGACTGGCCGAGGATTTCACCAAATGCCGCGATTTTCTCTATCTGGGCCGGGGCTGCAATTTCCCCATCGCCCTGGAAGGCGCCCTGAAGTTGAAGGAAATTTCCTATATCCACGCCGAAGGTTATCCGGCCGGCGAACTGAAACACGGGCCGATCGCCCTGATCGACCGGGATATGCCGATCCTCGCTCTGGCTCCGAAAGACGGGGTTTACGACAAGGTCATCTCCAATGTCGAGGAAGTAAAGGCCCGGCACGGCCGCTTGATTCTGGTCGGCAGCGCCGGCGACGCCAACCTCTTGCGCATCACCGACAACCTGATCACGCTGCCGGCCATCCATGAGGACCTTAATCCGATCCTCTACACCATCCCCTTGCAGCTTCTGGCCTACCAAATCGCCAACCGGCGCGGATGCGACGTCGACCAGCCCCGCAACCTGGCCAAAAGCGTCACCGTCGAATAGTGGACTTGAAAATTGCCGACCCACAACTTTTCCATCATCGGGAACAGCGAAGTTCGTCCCGCTCCGGAATACTTCGTCTTCATGCCGGGCTGGGGATTTGACGGCCGGGTCATCGAACTGCGCCCCGACGATCAAACCTGGATTGTTCCGGACCGGCAGCTTGATCCGGAAAGCGCCATCTACGACCTCGTCAGCTTTCTGGATCGGCAGGGAATCGGACCGGTAATCCCGGTCGGCTGGTCGATGGGAGCCAACCTGGCTTTGGATTTCACCCTGGCCCATCCGGATCGGGTCCAGGCCCTGTATCTATTGGCCATGCGCCAATCCTGGCCCGCTCGACAGATCGCGGAGATTCGCGCCGATCTCGGAAAAGATCCGGCCGGATTCATGCGAAACTTCTACCGCAAAACTTTTCTCGGCCATCAACCGGAATACCGGGAATTCGCCGCCGATCTGGAAAAAACCTATCTGGCCGATCTCGACCCGGCGAGACTCGAAAAAGGTCTGGACTATCTGGAAAAGTACGATCTAGGCGCCAGATCGGGAGCAATCGCCGACCTTGAAATTCCGATCTATCAATTTCACGGCGGCAAGGACATCATCGCCCCACCCTCCGAGATGGCTTCCGTTCCGGGAGCGGTCCGGCAAATGATCAAGGGCGCCGGCCACCCTCTTTTTCTCGACCATCGTTGCGCCCTGGACCGGCATCGGAAAAAGGCGGCCATCCGCCATAAATTCTGCCGCTCCGCCGACACCTATGACGACCACGCCGTCCTGCAAGGGGAAATCGCCGTAAAAATGACCGGGCACCTGCCCTCTTCACCCCCGGCTACCATCCTTGAAATAGGCTGCGGCACCGGGACCTATACCGCTCTGCTCGCCAAGAGATATCCCGAGGCCGAAATAACCGCCCTCGACTTCGCCGACGAGATGGTGGCCCGGGCCCGGAAAAAGCTTGGCGGAACCGGACCGGTCAGCTTCGCCTGTGCGGACGCCGAAGTCTTCCTGCGGGATCACGACAACCGATTCGAGCTCATCACTTCCAACGCGACCCTGCACTGGTTCGACAACCTGGAGGCAAGCGCCGTTTTTCTAGAAAAGAATTTACATGAAGGGGGCACCCTGCTCTGCTCGGTCTTCGGTCCGGAAACCATGCGGGAACTGCAAGCCGGCCTGCAAACCGTCCTTGGCGAAGAAGTCATGATTTCGGCCTCCTCTTTCCCCGATCAGGAGGAGCTGGAAAGGATTTTCGCCCCCCTTTTCAACCGGGTCGAGATCCGGGAAGAGAAGATAATCCGGACCTATCCCGACCTGAAGGCCTTACTGACCAATATCAAAAAAACCGGCACCGCCGGCTGGCATCCGGGCCGCCACCTCCTGAATCGCGGCCATTTCCGGGAACTGGAAAAATGGTTCTCGCACAACTACGACGGCTGCCGGATTTCCTACCAGGTTTTCATGGTTAACTGCCGCAAATAGGATCTGGCTTATGTCGCCTGCTAAAAGTCTGTTCATAACCGCAACCGATACCGGAGTCGGCAAGACCCTGGTCAGCGGCCTCTTGTTGAATTATCTGCTCCGCGGGGGAGTCAAGGCAGGTTATCAGAAATGGGCGGCCACCGGCGTCGATAACGAGAGGATAGCCGACCTGGCCGACTGCCTGAAGATCGCCGGCCTGAAGCCGGAACGGGAGCTTCTTGATTTCCAGGTGCCTTACCGCTTTTCCTTCCCGGCCTCGCCCCATCTCGCCGCCGAACTGGAAGGGATAGAGATCGAGCCCGAGAAGATCATCGCCGCATACCGGCAAATGGCGGAAAAATACGAAATGCTGATCGTGGAAGGGGTCGGCGGCCTGCTGGTCCCCCTGAACCGGGAGCTGCTGCTGGCCGACCTTTTGGGCCGCCTGAAGCTTCCCGCCCTGCTTGTCGCCCGCAGCGGTCTCGGCGCCATCAACCATACCCTTCTTTCAATCGAGGCGATGCGCAACAGAGCTATTCCGATCGCCGGGGTGGTATTTACCGATTCGGGGGATGAAGAAGAAACGATCGCGGCGGACAACATGGAAACCATCGGTGCGATCGGCAAAGTCGAAATTCTGGGGCGCCTGCCATACTGCCGATCACCGGAGGAGCTGGTGGATCGCTTCGAACCGATAGGCGCGAAAATCAGGCGAATTCTGGCGGCGGCTAGATGAGATGCAGAAGATCGCGGATCGAGACCATCCCCACCTCTTTATCATCGTCCCCGGAAACAAGCAGGCTGTTGACCCCGGCCCCGTCCATCAGTTTCAAGGCGTTTTGCACCGATTCGGACTGATGCAGCTGGATGCAGGGCGAGGACCTGTATCCGTATTCCCTGGAGATCAGCTCGCAGGGTGACATGATTTCGGCGATCCCGGTCGAATCGGGGTCCCTTTTCTCGGCCAGGTATTTAAGGACATCCATCTCGGTAACCACCCCCACCACCATATTATCCTTTTTCACCGCCAGGGCCGAAACATTGGAGTCGATGATCTTGCGGATCACCGCCCGCATCTTTCCCTCGATATCGACCGTAGTAATATCCCACCTTACGGCATTACGGATTTCGTCCTGGTAGCCCATATCAGTTCTCCTTTTTTGGGAAACAGAGTTAATTCCGGATTCTAAATCAAGACTAGCAGCAATAAAAACAGTCTGTCAAACATCCCCGCGTGAATCCCGCCGGAAATAGAGATCGCGACCCGACCGCCGTGTATACCGCTCCAGTGGATTTTGATAAAAGCTGCTGATTTACCAGAGTGAATTTTGATAAAAGCTGCTGATTTACCAGAAAGTTTACGCTGATTTTTTAAATATCTAAAATTATCAGAAATTTGGTGCAATTTTCAGTTGTACCTTTAATCTTTATTCCTTAAAGTTGTGCTGTTTTGGAAATAAAAGAGTAGTTCTGTATTTATGTCACCGGAACTCCATATCCCCGGAACTCCTGAAAGTATTAGGGCCAAACGCTTCCCATAAAGAGGTTACTTCTTGCAGCCGACGCAAATGACATTAGGATTTATCGATCCGGCTTATGCCTCTCCAAAAGTACAGGCTGCGGTTGAACAACTGGCATCGAGCGCCGAGACGGATAATCGGGGTGCGGTATTCACCCGCCGTGAAGTAGTCGATTTCATTCTCGACCTGGTTGGATACACTGAGGATCAACCACTCCATGAAAAACGGCTTTTGGAGCCATCTTTTGGCGGCGGAGACTTTCTGTTGCCGATTCTGGAGCGATTGTTGAGTGCTTGGAGGACTGCAAGCCCCAACGGTTCCGCGCTCGATGATCTGGGTGATGCAATCCGAGCTGTTGAGTTGCACTACGACACTTTCCGCACTACCTACACCGCCGTTGTTTCGCTCCTCAAGGGTGAAGGAGTGGCAGTCGATACCGCCGCGGCCCTGGCCGGCCGCTGGCTCTCCCAGGGGGATTTCCTGCTGGCGCCGCTGGAGGATCAATTCGATTTTGTGGTGGGCAATCCACCCTATGTCCGACAGGAGTTGATACCGGCCCCGCTATTGACCGAATATCGCAACCGCTTCCGGACTATGTATGACCGGGCCGACATCTACATTCCCTTTATCGAGCGGTCGCTGAAAGTCTTATCGGAAAATGGCAGCCTGGGTTTCATCTGCGCGGATCGGTGGATGAAGAACCGTTATGGCGGGCCACTACGGAGTCTGGTGGCCGAGCGGTTCCATCTAAAAATCTATGTCGATATGGTGGGTACCCAGGCTTTTCACTCGGATGTGAGCGCCTACCCCGCGATCACCATTATCAGTCGCGAAGCGCCGGGGGCAACACGTATTGCCCACCGCCCCGCCATTGATCGAGCGACACTGGCAACACTGGCCGACCTGTTACGCGCCCCGACTTTACCGAAAGAAACCAGCCCGATACGCGAACTTGCCCAAGTCACAAATGGAACCGAGCCCTGGTTGCTGGAGGCTTCCGGCCAGATGGCGCTTATTCGTCGCCTGGAAAAAAATTTCCCTTCTCTGGAAGAGGTGGGATGCAAAGTCGGGATTGGTGTGGCTACAGGCGCGGACAAGGCGTTCATCGGAGACTATGAGGCGCTTGATGTCGAACCGGACCGGAAACTGCCATTGGTGGGAACAAAGGATATAATGTCCGGCGAGGTTAAGTGGCTCGGTCAGGGTGTCATTAATCCCTTTGCGGAGTCGGGCGAATTGGTCGATCTTGATGACTATCCGCGGCTGCGGCACTACCTTGAGACTCGACGAGAGGTGATCGCCGGGCGACACTGTGCGCAAAAGACCCCGGTTAACTGGTATCGCACGATTGACAGGATCACCCCGGCGCTGGCAGCCAGGAAGAAGCTCCTGATCCC
>JAWOIQ010000030.1:0-5732 GCA_046484585.1 Desulfurivibrionaceae bacterium | reverse complement strand
CGGGGTAAATTACGCTCTATATCCAAGGCCACCCGGTTGATTACCCTGATGGCCCGATGCGGATATTTGCCGATTGCGGTTTCGCCGGAGAGCATCACCGCGTCGGTTCCGTCCAGAATGGCGTTAGCCACATCCGAGGTTTCGGCCCTGGTAGGCTGCTGGTTGACGATCATGCTTTCCAGCATCTGGGTGGCGGTAATCACCGGTTTGCCGGCCCGGTTGCATTTGGCGATAATATTTTTCTGAAGTAGCGGCACTTTCTCGGGGTTCATTTCCACTCCAAGATCGCCCCTGGCCACCATGATTCCATCGGCCGCCTCAAGGATCGCCTTGAAATCGTTGATTGCCTCCGGTTTTTCGATCTTGGCTATAACCCGGATTTCACTGCGCAGTGACTGCAGATACCTTTTGAGCTGGACTATGTCGCTTGCCTGGCGCACAAAGGAGAGGGCGATAAAATCCAGTTCATGGCGGGCGCAGAAGGCGACATCTTCAAGATCCTTGTCGGTCAGGGCCGGCGCGGAAATTTCCACACCCGGCAGATTGATGCCTTTATGGTTCTTGACGGTACCGCCGCTGATAACACGGCATACCACTTCATCCTCCTCGACAAACTCGACCTTCAATTCAATGGCGCCGTCGTCGATAAGGATTCGGTTGCCTCGTTTGACGTCTTTCGGCAGATCAAGGTAGCCGGTCGGGATGACGCCGTCGCTGCCCAGCATTTCCCGGTTGGTAATTATGACCTTCATGCCGGAGCGCACTTCCATGGCGCCGTTTTTCATCTCGCCGGTTCTGATCTTCGGGCCCTGGAGGTCGCCGAGCAGGGCGACCGTTCGGCCTTTGCGGGCGGCGATCCGCCGGATCAGTTCGATTACCTCCTTCTTTCCCTCGTTGCTGCCGTGGGAGAAATTGAAGCGAAAGACATTAACGTCAGCCGTCATCAGTGCTTGCAGATCCTTTTCCTTGACGGTGGAGGGGCCGATGGTGGCGATTATTTTGGTGTGGCGGGTCATAAAATCCTCTTTAAATATTCTTCTTAAAGATTAGCATAAAACCCGACTGGCAAGTCAAAAGATAACTTGAGCGGTTCGGGCATCGATTGTCCCAGCTGAATTTATGGGCCGGGGCATCATTTCGGCTCTGCCGGCTTTAACGGCTGCCTTGCGGTGTTTGTTCCATCCCGAGACTTTTTTGCGAGTTTTCAAATAAAGTTGTTGTTTTTAAGAATGGCAATTGTCTGTTAAGTTGACTGTTCCCTGTTTAACCTGTAATACGGGTTAAATTTTGATGGCGTCGCAAAAAAACGCCAGCTCCTGCGTTGCTGCAAATTGTCTTGTCATTGCAGCGTACTGAAGTACGCTTCATTCCTCGAAATTCGCGCGCCTTGGATCTGACGATTTTCACCCCGCAAGGGGGTATTGCATGCTTAGCCATCCCATTTTGGACTTTTTGCGACGCCATCAATTTTCATGGAGAGAAATACCAGCAATGGCTACAAAGAAAAAATTCTATGCGATCGCGGTGGGAGCCAAACCAGGCATTTATGACAACTGGCCCGAGGCCCATGCCCAGGTACGGGGTTTTCCTGGCGCCAAATATAAAGGTTTTCCGACCCGGCGTGAAGCGGAGCACTGGCTTGAAAATCCTCAAGCCGCTCCATCCGGACCCAGGTCAAAACCCGCTAAAAAACCGGACCAGATTGCCGATGATACCGCGCCTAAGCCCGGAGAGGTGTCGATCTATACCGACGGCGGCGCCCGCTTCAACCCCGGTCCCGGCGGTTACGGGGTGGTCCAGATCTATAACGGCGAGATCAAAGAGCTGTGCGGCGGCTACCGGCATACCACCAATAATCGTATGGAATTGATGGGTTGTATCGTCGCCTTGCGCGAGCTGGAGCACCGCGATAAACCGGTGACGGTCTATAGCGATTCCCGTTATGTGGTGAACGGGATCAATAAAGGCTGGGCCAAGGCCTGGCGGAAAAGGGGCTGGCTCAAATCAAACAAGGCGCCGGCCTTGAACCCCGATCTCTGGGCGGAACTGCTCGATCTGAGCGAAGGACTGGATGTGACCTTCAAATGGGTCAGAGGCCATGCCGGTCATCCCCAGAACGAGCGGTGCGACGAACTGGCGGTGGCCTGCTCGGCAAAAAAGAATCTGCCGGTCGATACCGGTTATAAAGGCTAGTACCTCTCGTTATTCGGATTCAGGACTATGGCAAAAAAGAAAGGCAAAGGTGGCGGGCTTGTTTATTCAACCGACCGGGGGAGGGTCTGCCCGGGTTGCGGCGATCTGCCGGGGAACTGCCGCTGCGGCAAAAATAGTGTTACCAAAAGCGACGGGTTCGTCAGGATCAGCCGGGAAACCAAAGGGCGTAAGGGCAGCGGGGTTTCGTTGATTTCGGGTCTGACCATTGAGGCCGCGGAGCTCAAAATACTGGCCAAACTGCTTAAAGCAAAATGCGGTTCCGGCGGAACCATTAAAAACGGGGTGATTGAGATTCAGGGCGATCACCGCGAGTTTTTAAAAGAACAGCTTGAAAAACAGGGATACAAAGTCAAGCTGGCCGGGAGTTGAATCGGTGATCTTGCTTGCAATTCCGTCCGGAGCTGTGATGAGCTAAGGATAGAGATCCATACTGAGCAAGCTTTTGAAGGCTTGATTATCCAAATATAACCGGATCAGAGGAGAGGGGTATGAAGCTGTTGTGGATTATCCCGGTTATGGCTTTGATAAGTTGGAGCGGGACCGCTTTGGCGGTTTCCAGCGGTGTTTATCTGGGTGTTGGCGCCGGGCGCACCTTTTTTGAAGATGACGAAAGATTTATCGGCGATTTTCTTGATGACGATGATAATGGTTTCCAATTTTACGGCGGTTTCCGGTTCATGGATTATTTCGGGATTGAGGCAACCTATGCCGATTTTGGCGATTTTGATTCCATAACGTCGAATATGGAGTTCGATGCCTTCGTGGTAAGCGCGGTCGGCTATCTCCCCATTAGAAGAATTCCTTTGGAGGTTTTCGGCAAGGCCGGTTTCGGAGTGGTCGATTGGGACGAAACAGCGCGAAGCATCGATGATTCGGCCGGCACCTTCTCCCTGGGATTCGGCATGGCATACACGCCCGTGAAACCCGTGACCCTGCGCCTGGGGCTGGATATCTATGCATTCACCCTTGAAGAGTACCGGGTAGTGAGAAGCACCGTCTATAAAAGGGAACACGACCAGGCGGTGGGGATGAGTTATCTCGGTATTCAGTATAATTTCTGAAGCTGAACCATGAATATAATAATCAGGGAGTTTAGGTGGACGATGGGATCTTAACAAAGTAATATCCCATTTTATTTTGTTCGATTAAATGGTAAACTTTCCGGGTTGACTTAACTATTCGATAAGAAATCAGATTGGTTCCACGGCTCAACTCAGCTTTATACCCACAGGGCATAAGTTTCGTGCGAGCAGACAAGCTGCTCGACTCAGCTTTATACCCAAACACAGGGCATAAGTTTCGTATGAGCAGACAAGCTGCTCACTCAGCTTTATCCAGTTTGTAATTGAAATAATGTTTTCCCCTGGATCGCCCTGATTCACCTCGCCGCCCTGCGGGGCGTCAGATAGCGGTGCATCTACCGCGTTGGCAACTCGTTGAGATATCGGTATAATCAACATCGTTGCCGCCTTGCATTTGCACCGCTCTCGAATGCTGACGGATTCAGGATATTGGTAATCAGATAATTTATATGCAAAAACCGGAAAGAATACCGCCGGAGGACGATTTCACGATCAGATGCCGCAAGCTGGGACATCTGATCTGTTTCTCCTACTGCCGCCGGGAAAATAGTGGGCTTCCCTGTGTCAGGATCATGGATTGCTGGCACGAATATTTTCCCATTGAGGAGCTTTTGCGCAGCGAACTGACCGAGGCTGAATGGCGGGAGGTCTTCGGCAAGCCTCAAAAGCCGAAAGTACTCTCGCTGGTCGAGTTGATTGAGCAGGCCCAGCGGAAGACCAGGAAGCGGGAATAATAACCGAATAATTCAACCACGGGTTTATAGCATGAAATTATGGGTAACACCGAAGGGCGACAGATGGCTATGCGATGATTGCCAGAAAGATTTTGAGAAGGCTATTAACGAAGAAGGCTGGCGCGTAGCGTTTGACGAAAAATACAACCCCATGCTCCGCTGTTCGGCCTGCAAACAGCCCGATGTCGAGATATTCGACTGAAATTGAAAAATCCGGATTTATGCAAACCTGAATTTGCCTGAGATCAGGAACAAGTCTGGGGGCTGGCTTCCTTTCAAAAAAGATCTTCGGTTCTCAGCATTCCGATTGGCGGCTTTCAGGTCATGAACTCCGGAAATCGCCAGAACAGCAGATAAGAACACACCCCCTGCGGCAAGCACCAAATCAGAGGTCAACAGCTTGCGCATATGTACGTCCACTACATAGATGGCCGGGCTTTTGTCGCCAAGGGATTCGGCTGTCTTAATGACTTGCTCGTGCGTGCTGATTTTAAAGACATTTTCAGGCGGATTGTGGAGTCTATCGTCTCCCGACACTTCCAGTACGATACCGTCAAGAGTTCGAAATCTGTCTGGCGTGATCAGGTCCTCCGTGGTTTGAAAGCCGTGAGTTGTTCTGAAAAGCCTGTACACTCCTTTCCGGGTCTCAAATTGATTTGAATATGACATTATCCCTCGACGGGAAAGCCACTGGTTTTTGGTTGTGATAAAGTTTAACCAGCATGAAGCTGCTCACGATCGACCTTCACCGGCGTCTTAAACCCAGGAGGTTTTATGGCAAGCACCGAACACGTAAGCTGATCGAGAATGGCTTCGGCGGTGTTGCCGATGATCAATCCTGATATGCCGGTACGGGCGACCGTCCCCATGACGACAAGATCCGCTCCTAAACCCGCCGCCAGAGGAGCAATCATCTTTTTTGCCGGTCCCTCGGGCAGGTGGAAGCCGGGCGAGAGGTAATCATAAGCGTCCTTGCCGATCCAACCGCGCAGTTGTTCGGCCAGCCGGTAAAGTTCATTTCGGTGGCGCTCCTGCTCTCTTTCAGCGTAATTTGTCACGCCTTCCGGCGACACGCCGCCCCTTGATACTAACATTCTTCCAGCAAGGGCTTCCCAGGCATGGACGATGTGCAGGGACGCAGTGTCGGAAAGCGCCAACGAGGCGGCCAGTTCCAAAATCTCGCGATTAAGATCATGCTCTGAAGGGAGGGGAGATAACGGATCGAAATCGACAGCCGCCAGGATGCTGCCGTAGTTCGATTTCTCTGGTGACTTCATGAGCCAGACCGGGCAGGGACATTTCCGGAGAAGATGCAGGTCGTCACTGCCGAACAGTCTGTTCGTCCAAGTCGGATTTTCCGCTGGTTTGATGATCAGATCATACCCCTTTGTCAATACGGCTCGAATCGCCTCAAGGTACGTCTTTCCAACCAATACTTCCAGCCGGATTTGCAGGCGTTCCTTGAAGGATTGAGCCATGGATTCCATCTCCTTGCGATGATCGTATTCTACGGCCTCTCGCAGATCGTTGGAACCCGGTCCTCCTGGTGGCAGGTCGACACCTGCCATGACGACCTGAGTCGGGATTACATCAAGAATTGTCAGGTCGGCCTGGTTATTTACCGCCAGCGAGACAGCACGCGCAATCGCCGTTTCCTGGTGTGCGGTTGGTTCGTTCACGTAGAGTATGTTTTTGAAACGTT
>JAWOIQ010000207.1:0-21512 GCA_046484585.1 Desulfurivibrionaceae bacterium | reverse complement strand
AACGGCACAAGGTTAATCAGATCAATCCCATCAAGCTCAACGGCAGCGACGACGATCTTTATTTCGTAGTTCCCGTCGACGAGAGCGAATCCGGTCTCGGTTGCATATACAGCGGAGTGAAACCCCCGCAGGCAGGACATGTCTACGCGGTTGAAAGAGAGGGGGGATGCCGGCGGATGGAGGTCAAATGGATTGCACCGATAGGCGCCAACCGTTTCCGGATGGGCATGATGTATGTGGATGTAGATTTCGATTAGCGGCCTCCTTTGGGTTGCGTCGCAAGAATTCCCAGGAAGTTACGGGGACATCCATGATAAGTAAAGTCAAGGGGAAAACGGAGGTTTTCCTGCACCGGGTGGTCAGATCCAGGGCGGCAAACTCCAGGCCGGTTTCCAGTTCCACAAACTTGCGCAAAGAGAGGCAGGGCAGATTATCTGTAAGGGGGAGCGCTATTGACTAACTTGATAAACTGGGAAAATAGGGGCATCCTTCAGATTATAAGTTTCTTGCTTCAGGTTTTTCTTGTGGAAAAAGTGAAAGGAATCGCGTCTTTGCTTGACTCATGCGGACATCTTCCCTTTTCTTGTTTTTTCCCGGGCAAATAAACATCATTCCAGCTCGGAGAGCCGGGCCAGGCCTTCCTCGATCTTTGCCAGGGTAGTACTCAAGGTGTACTGTTTTTCCTTTTCTTTAGCCACCACATCCTCGGGGGCGTTTGCCAGGAACTTCTCGTTGGAAAGCTTGCCCTCGACCTGTCGGAGGCTCTTGAGGAGCTTATCCTTGTCGCGGTTGAGTTTGGCGGTCTCCTTTTCGACATCGACCAGGCCCTTCATCGGCACGAAGACTTCCAGGTCTTCATAGATGCCGGTGGCGGAGCCTTTGGGCCGCTCGGCTTCGGGAAGGATGGACAAGGTTCCGGTCCGGGTCAGATTGCGGATCGTTGCCGATTCCTCTTCGAGAATATCCAGCTTGTGCCGGTCCTGGCAGATTATGATCGCTTCGATGTCGGCGGAGGGATGGATCATCGTCTCGCTGCGGATATTCCTGATCGTACCGACTATCCCCATCAGAAGCTCCGCCCGGTTTTCGGCATCGGTGTCTTCCCAGGCCAGGTTGGCTACCGGGTAAAGTTCACGCATTATCGACTTGCGTTGCCCCGGCAGTACGCTCCAGAGCTCTTCGCTGACGAAGGGGGTGAAGGGATGGATCAGTTTGACCACGGTTTCCAGGACCGTGAAAAGCACCACCCTGGCCTGAGCGGCGGATTGCTCATTATCACTGTAAAGATCAGCCTTGATCCACTCCAGGTACCAGTCGCAGAATTCATGCCAGACGAAATGATAGATCGCCGAGGTGGCATCGTTGAAGTGGTAGCCGTCCAGGCCGGCCCTGACCGCGGTGACCGTATGGCTGGTCCGGCTCAATATCCAGCGGTGGGGCAGGGCGAGTTCTTCGTAGTCGATATCTTTCAGAGTGGCGGGGTCGGAATCGCCGATATGCATCATCGAGAAGCGGGCCGCGTTCCAGATCTTGTTGATGAAATGGCGGTAGCCCTCGATCCGTTCTTCATCAAGGCGGATATCGCGACCCTGGGCGGCAAAGGCGGCCAGGGTAAAGCGGAAGGCGTCGGTGCCGTAAGTGTCCATGACCTCCAGGGGATCGATGACGTTGCCGGTCGATTTCGACATCTTCTTGCCGTCCTTGTCCCGAATCAGGGCGTGCAGATAGACATCCTTGAAGGGAACCTCATCCATGACGTGCAGCCCCATCATCATCATCCGGGCGATCCAGAAGAAGAGGATATCGAAGCTGGTGATCAGGACCGAGGTCGGATAGAAGGTGGCAAGCTCCGGGGTTTTGTCGGGCCAGCCCAGGGTGGAGAAGGGCCAGAGTGCCGAGGAGAACCAAGTGTCGAGGACATCGGTCTCCTGGTCGAGCTTGCTTGAGCCGCAGGCCGGACATGCGCTCGGGTCTTCGGTCTCGACGATAACCTGGCCGCAGTCCTCGCAGGTCCAGGCCGGAATCCGGTGCCCCCACCAGATCTGCCGGGAGATGCACCAGTCCCTGATGTTGTCCATCCAGTTGTAAAAGGTGTTGTACCAGGTTTTGGGCATCAGCCTGATCCGCTCGTCGCGGACCGCGGCTACCGCTTTATCGGCCAGGGGCTTGACCGAAACGAACCACTGCTCGGAGGTAATCGGCTCGACCACGGTCTTGCAGCGGTAGCAGTGACCGACCCCGTGCTGGTAATCCTCGATCGATTCCAGGAAGCCCTGTTCCTTGAGATCGGCGACGATCTTTTTGCGGCATTCGAAGCGGTCTAGGCCGGCGTAAATACCCGCCGCCTGATTCATCACCCCGTGCTGATCCATGATCTTGATCAGTTCCAGGTTGTGGCGCCGGCCGATCTCGTAATCGTCCCGGTCGTGGGCCGGGGTAACTTTTAAGGCGCCGGTACCGAATTCGCGCTGGACATGGTGGTCGTGGACGATCGGGATGGTCCGCTCGGTCAGCGGCAGTTTCACCGCCATGACCGGGAGGTTGTTGTAACGTTCGTCATCCGGGTGGACCGCCACGCCGGTGTCGCCGAGCATGGTTTCCGGCCGGGTCGTCGCCACCACCAGGTGGCCGCTGCCGTCAGCCAGGGGATAGCGGATATGATAGAGCTTGCCGTTGGTCGGTTCGTGCTCTACCTCGTCGTCGGCCAGGGCCGTATGGCAGCGCGGGCACCAGTTGACGATATAATCGCCCTTATAGATCAACCCTTCCTTGTAAAGACGGACGAAGACCTGGCGCACCGCCTTCGACAGCCCTTCGTCCATGGTGAACCGTTCCCGGTCCCAGTCGCAGGAGCTGCCCAGCCGTTTCAGCTGGTTGATGATGGTGCCGCCCTTTTCCTCGCGCCATTGCCAGACCCGTTCGATGAACTTTTCCCGGCCCAGGTCGTGCCGAGACTTGCCTTCCTCGGCGAGCTGGCGTTCGACCACGTTCTGGGTGGCGATGCCGGCGTGGTCGGTGCCCGGCACCCAGAGGGTATTGTAGCCCTGCATCCGCTTGTAGCGGACCAGGATGTCCTGGAGGGTATTGTTCAGGGCATGGCCGACATGGAGAACCCCGGTGACGTTGGGCGGCGGGATCACGATGCAGAACGATTCCCGGTCGGGATCCATGGTGGCCGCGAAAGACTTCTCCTTCTCCCAGACCGCGAGCCATCTTTCCTCGACCGCTTTGAATTCGTAGCCTTTGGCAAGTTCCGGTTTATTATCGCTGCTGCTGTCGGATGTCATCCTACTTAACGCTCCATGGTTGGGGTAAGAATATATTGGTATAGGTTTCCAGGGCGTAATGATCGGTCATCCCGGCGATGAAGTCGCAGACCTTGCGGTCCCGGCTGGTCTCGGCGGCGTAGTCGATCGAATCGTCCAGATACTCGTCATGTTCCAGAAAATAGTAGTACAGTTCCCGGAGGACCTTCTGGCCCTTGATGAAATCGTCGTGGACCCGGTGGGCCTCATAGACGTTTTCATAGAGAAAGGACCGTAAATCGGTAATCGCGGTCATCACCGGTTTGCTCATGGTCAGCCTTTCGCCGCCGTTCGGAGCGGTATTGGTGATCAGATCGCGGACCATCGCCCCGATCCGGGCGGAATTGGATTTACCCAGCAGGTTGTGAATGTCATTCGGGATGCTTTGCTCGTCGAGAATATTGGCCCGGATCGCGTCGTCAAGGTCATGGTTTACGTAGGCGATTATGTCGGCGACCCTTACCAGCTGGCCTTCTCTGGTGGAGGGCATTCCCGCCATGTCATCCGGCAGGACTTCCATGCGGCCTTTAGAATGCTTGAGGATGCCGTCCCTGACCTCATGGGTGAGATTGAGGCCGCGGCCCTTTTTTTCGAGAATGTCGACCACCCGCATGCTCTGTTCGTAATGGCGAAAGCCTCCGGGGTAAAGCTCATTCAGCACCGACTCGCCGGCGTGACCGAAAGGGGTATGACCCAGGTCGTGGGCCAGGGCGATGGCCTCGGTCAGGTTCTCGTTAAGCCTTAAGGCTGAAGCGATGGTCCGGGCGATCTGGGCGACTTCCAGAACATGGGTCAGGCGGGTTCGGTAATGGTCGCCGGTGGGGGCCAGGAATACCTGGGTCTTATGTTTCAGGCGGCGGAAGGTCTTGGAGTGAATGACCCGGTCTCGGTCGCGTTGAAAGTCCAGGCGAATGTCGCATTGGGGTTCCTCGCGACGGCGGCCCCGGCTGTCCCTGCTTAAACAGGCATAGGGTGAGAGGGTCCGGGCCTCCCGCTCCTCCATCTCTTCTCTGATTGAGTTGCTCATCGATTAATTTTGAAAAGTTAGGATTGGATGAATTAAACAGTATCGAATCTTGATCTGGTTAATTTACTGAAACAGCAGAATTTACAGGCAAAAAGGACTGTGGTCAAGGAGAAGGTCGTTTCAGCCATAATTGAGGTGTTGCGGTGCGGTCCCCGACTTTTAGTCATCAGACCGGGAATCCGATTCGAAATTTCTCTTTGCCGGACCAACCCGGCTTTTCAGCTCTTGAAGTGAGCAAATCCGGGCAGCTGAGCCGAGTCGGAAAGTTGCAAGAGATGGCGGTGAGATTGATGAAGGGGATTCAACTGCCGTAAATGATCTACCCGGAATTATTATGGGCCTTGCCGTAAAATTTTGTCGCATACTCCCTGACCATCCTTCTCGCCGAAAACCTGGCGCCGTTGGCCTTGATGGCATTTTTCATGATCCGCACCCAGCCCGTCGGGATGCCATTGTCCGAGGTGCGGTAATAGAGCGGGATGATTTCCTCTTCCAGGAGACGGTAAATCGCCTCGCGGTCGGCATCGGTTCTGTCGCCCGCTTCCGCCTCGGCGCCGAAGGCCCAGCCATTTTCTCCGTTGAAGCCTTCCAGCCACCAGCCGTCCAGGATGCTGAGGTTGGGAACCCCGTTCAGCGCCGCCTTCATGCCGCTGGTGCCGCAGGCCTCCATCGGCGGCAGGGGATTGTTCAGCCAGACATCGACGCCGTGAACGAGGTACTGAGCGAACTGCTCGCCGTAATCCTCGATAAAGGCGAGCCGTCCGCAGAAATCCTGATCCCGGCAGGCGTTGAAGACGCGCTGCAGGATCATCTTGCCAGGATCATCGGCCGGGTGCGCCTTGCCGGCATAAATGATCTGGATCGGCCGCCAGCGGTCCTGAAGCATCTTCTTGAGCCGTTCGAGGTCCGAGAGGATCAGGTCGGCCCTCTTATAGGTGGCGAAACGTCTGGCGAAACCGATGGTCAGCACGGTGGGGTCCAGGAGGGCGCCGCCGGTGATGGCTATCGAGGAGTTCGCCTTTTCCCTGGACCAGCGCAGCCGCGATCTTTCCCGGATGATATCGAGGAGCTTGATTTTCAGCCAGACATGGGTCTGCCAGAGCTCTTCGTCGGGGATTTCCTCGACCATCTCCCAGACATGCGGGTTGGCGTGGTCCTCCAGCCACTCCGGCCCCAGATAGCGGTTGAACAGCAGTTCCATCTTGGGTTCTATCCAGGTCGGAACGTGAATGCCGTTGGTGATGTATTCAATCGGGTCCTCCCCGGCGCTTTTGTCCGGCCAGAGGTCACGCCACATCTCGTTGGCGACCTCGGCATGCCGTTTGCTGACCCCGTTTTTGAAAGCCGAGAGGCAGAGGGCGAAGGCGGTCATGTTAAAGCCCGCCGTCGGCTCGCCCGGATGGGCGCCGAGCCGCAGAAAGCTTTCCCGGTCCAGCCCCAGCGAGGACCAGAAGGGCTGGAAATATTTTTCGATCAGATGGAATGGGAAGACGTCGTGACCGGCCGGGACCGGAGTATGGGTGGTGAAGACCGTCCTCTGCCTGACCCGGGCCAGGGCCTCTTTCAGGTCGCGTCCTTCGGTTAGATGGTCCCGGACTCTTTCCAAAAGCGAGAAGGCGGCATGGCCCTCGTTGAGGTGGACGATTGAATGTTTGATGCCCAGCTGTTCGAGAACCTCGGCTCCGCCGATGCCGAGAACGATCTCCTGGCGGAGGCGCTGCTCGAGGTCGCCGGTGTAAAGACGGGCGGATATCCCCCGGTTCCAGGGATCGTTGCCGTCGATATCGGTGTCGAGCAGGTAGAGGGGGATTCTGCCGACCATGACCTGCCAGACTCCGACGTAAATCGGGGGATCGATCAGCGGGACCCGGATTGTCAGGGGTTGGCCCTCGCCGTCGTACAGGCGGGAGATGGCGGCCAGTTCGCGGTCCGTCCGGCGCGAAATATTCTCCTGCCACCCCTCATCGCTTATCCGCTGGCTGACGTAGCCTTCGTACATGAAACCGACTCCGACCAGCGGCACGTTCAGGTCGCTGCATTCCTTCAAATAGTCGCCGGCCAGGAAACCGAGGCCGCCGGCATAGAAAGGCAGGGAATGGTGCAGGCCGAACTCGGCTGAAAAATAGGCGATCAACGGGGTGTGATTTTGATACTGCTCCTCCAGGATGGGACAGCCGCTGGCTCCGATATAGTCCCGGAAACGGGACATGACCAGGTCGTAATGGCGGAGGAAATCCCGGTTGCGGCCGGCGTTCTGCAGAACCTCATCGGGAAGTTCCCTGAGCATCATGTCGGGATTGTGGATGCTTTCCTTCCAGGCCTGCCGGTCAAGGATCTTGAAGAGCATCCGGGCGGCGGGATGCCAGCTCCACCAGAGATTTTCGGCAAGCTCCCCCAGGCCGGCAATCCGTTCGGGCAAATTCTTGAAGTTTTTCTGCTTTTCCGCCATAACCGTCTCCCGAAAAAAATCGTAGCATAGGCTCTCCAGCCATGGCAAGCATGATGGCGTCGCAAAAAGTCGCCAGCTCCCGCGTTGCTGCAAATTGTCTCGTCATTGCAGCGTACTGAAGTACGCTTCATTCCTTGAAATTGGCGCGCCTTGGATCTGACGATTTTAGCTTAGCCATCCCCATCGAGACTGGTGGCGTCGCAAAAAGTCGCCAGCTCCCGCGTTGCTGCAAATTGTCTCGTCATTGCAGCGTACTGAAGTACGCTTCATTCCTCGAAATTCGCGCGCCTTGGATCTGACGATTTTCACCCCGCAATGGGGTATTGCATGCTTAGCCATCCCGTTTTTGACTTTTGACGAACTTGGCAGATTTATGCCGTCAGAAAAAGTAAACTGTTCGAAACGAGGGGTTTAAGCAGCGTGATATTGGTTCGGCCGTTTCCGGCATAACTGCTGAGTTAAATTCGGATGGGAAGTGATTCAGGGTAGTGAGCGGGGAACCAGAACGACCAGTGGATCGGTCGGTTCATCCCAGAGGCAGGGTTTCCCGGGGGCTGACCAGGCCTGATTCCGCTCGGGACAGATCATGACTAGTCTCAGAAATCCGCTTAGACGTCGGTGAGCAACCGGTCTACTGATCTGCCGTATTTCAAGATATTAATCCTGGGCTGATCAAACAGCGGTTATTTGCGGATCGCCCCCGACAAACCCGATTGATGACGGCATATCATTAAACATGAGCACATTACCTTCGCTTTGGAAGCTTGTCTGTGTTATAATAGTAATCTTTATCGCTGGAAAGGAGCGATTAATGATATGGAGCCGGTCCGGGGAAAACTAGCTTGATTTAAGAAGATTTTCCGGAGGCGAAGCACATATTTGGGAACTATTTAAATATTTGCTTGCTAATTTTTAGAACTATACCGAATATATATATAGCTTCTAACTTTAATTTAGGGCTGTGGCCGGTATGATTAAACAATTCCGCTTAACAACTAATCACCTAAAGGTATAAAACAAAATGAAATCTGTATCTAAACAAAAAGACATTGCCCGTATCGACCAAGAATCCAAGCGAACCCATGGCTGGTATGTGAGAGTCCGATATCTTGGAAAGACTCACAGTAAATTTTTCTCCGACAAGAAATGCGGCGGAAAAGACTCTGCCTTACTCTCAGCTATATCATGGAGAAACGATACCGAGAAGAAAATAGGCAAGCCCAGAACTGACAGGCATGTCGTTACTGTCAGCAACACTCCGACCGGGGTGGTGGGTGTGCGGTTGAACGAAAAACTTGGCCGCTATGAAGTTAGCTGGATCAAGGAAGATGGCCGCCAGGGTAAAACATCCGTATCCGTTGCCAAGCACGGTAAGAAAAAAGCCTTTGAGAAAGCCTGTGAAATAAGAAAGCAGAAAGAGGCTGAGCGGCTGTCGTTATAATTTTAACTGAAGTCGCAACTCCTGCCACATCCTCTGCGCTTTTTGAAAGCGACTCCCTTCCTGTTGCGATCCTCTTTGACAGAAATTAACTGAGGCAACCCCAGAATTACTCTGGGGTTGCCTCAGCGGGGCAAGGATCTTTTCCACTCTTTCCGCGGATTTTACATCCTTGTGTCGTCTCTGCTTCTGGCCCCCACCTGGGCCATTTGTTCGCGTTTCTCTCTCAGACTTGATATGCCCGGCGTTGACCGGCATTCTGAACTTGGCGTCGCTGTATATTGCTCTGATACCTATCCCAAGAAAAATTCCCAAAGAAAAATTGATTTTAAAATTCATCGAACTCTCCAGGCGATCTCGTATATCATCATCATATAAATGATAATGAATTCCCGGAGAAAGATAATGTCCGGCATCACCTTTTTTATGATTGTGGCGGGGTTGATGATCTGCGGCTGTGTTGGCGGTGATGATTCCGGCCAGGCTCCACTTGAGACCGTTGAACGGGTGGATCTGGAAAGATATGCCGGGGAGTGGTACGAGATAGCCCGCTATCCCAACCGCTTCCAGCGCGACTGCCCGGCCGGCAAGGCCACCTATACCCTGCTGCCGACCGGCAAGGTTGAGGTGTTGAATGAATGTTATGACCGGGAATATCAGAGCGTCCTGCGCTCGGTCAAGGGCAGAGCCCGGGTCGTCGATCCAGACAGTAATGCCCGGCTCAAAGTCACCTTTTTTTGGCCTTTTTCCGGGGACTACTGGATAATCGGACTGGGCGATGATTACCAATATGCCGTGGTCGGTCATCCCGACCGCAAATATCTATGGATTCTTTCGAGAAGGCCCGATATGTCCGCGGAACTTTACAGTCAAATAACCGCGGACCTGAAAAAACAAGGATACGATCCCGAACGTCTTATCCGCCGGCAACAATCAGGAGAAAAAAATGAATCTTAAGGAGTATTTTGCCAAAACCAGGGGACGTGGTGTCTTGTCCTCCGCCGATGCCGAGGGCCGGGTTACGACGGCCATTTACTCAACTCCCGTAGTCAGGAACGACAACCTCCTTGCTTTTGTCACGCGTGAACACCTGACCTATGCCAATCTCCAGACAAATCCCTACGCGGCATATTTGTTTATGGAAGATCGGAACTCGCTCGCCGGTGTAAGGCTTTATCTTAAAAAGAGCGGTGAAGATGACGACCCCGAACTTCTGGCCGCGATGAGCCGGCGGTACCTGACTCCGGCAGAGGAAAAGGCCAAGGGGCCGAAACATCTGGTCTACTTCGAGGTGGAGAAGATTCTGCCTCTGGTGGGAGACAGGGAAGCGGAGATCAGCATTGCTTGAACAGTTATCGGTAAGCAGTTAAAGAAAGCGGCAAGGTCTGTTTCCGGGATGGTCGTGAATCATCTCTCAATCACTAAAGATCATCCAGGAGCTTCTGGTAGGACTCGGTGAAATAGGGCAGGAAGAGCTGGCGCAAATCCGCCAGTTCGTCTTCGATAACATACTGAAAAATGTGGGTGAAAACATCAAGGACGGTCATGGCGTTGATCGAGGAATCTTTCTGGGTGGCATGCCGTAGCCGCCTGGCAACGTTGACGTTAAGTATATGCATATCGTCATAAATTTTTGCCAGACCCTGTAGCTCGAGATCCTCCTTCCCGCCCTCTCTTTTCCGGAAATATTGGGCCAGCAGATACATGCCGCTGGCCCGGAACACCGTCTCTTCCTCGCAGGAGAGCGGCAGATGAAAACGGGCCATTGGTTTGAAAAAAACGGTATAGGGACAGCCGCTGGTCGAGA
Source organism: Desulfurivibrionaceae bacterium (assembly GCA_046484585.1). GTDB lineage: Bacteria > Desulfobacterota > Desulfobulbia > Desulfobulbales > JAGXFP01 > JAGXFP01. Next base: position 11,486 of record JAWOIQ010000207.1, on the reverse strand, counting down.
TCAGCAGGCCCAGCAGAGAACTTATCCCTTTCTGGGCCGGGATATGCTGCGATATGATCCGTCCGGCCGAAATTACTTTCAGGTCGATCGGCTCATGGGAGATGACATTGCCGAACCGTATGACGACATCGACAAGGCTCAAGGCCACCGGGCAATAAGGGGTGTCAAGCGCATCGCATGGGCAGTGGGGGCATCGGCAGTAGTCGATTTCGACCCATTCCGGCGGGTTTCCCAGGGATCTATTGACTACATCAAGGGTGTGGGGATCGAGTCGGAGATCAATATCTTCCCGGCGGCCATCGGAAAATTTGAAGATATATTTGATATCAATGGTATCCATCTGCACCGGGTCCCTAACGGACCTTTATCCCAAATGTTTCCGGGCGGCGGCCGCTCGGATATTATTCAATAATTCTCTTTAACATCTTTTGCACCTGTTCGGCAATCCTTCTGATTATCGATGGCAACCGCGCGATAGGAAAAAACTATTCCTGCTTAAGAGTCAGAAATGTCCGCGTCGGTTTCCTCGATTCTGGTCAGGGTTTCCTCCCATACCGTGAATGCCTTTTCCAGTTTTTGCTCTACGGCGCTGTACTCCTTGCTTTTCTCGGTGAAGGCTTTTTGATCATTGTACAACTCTGGATCGGCCAGGATGTTCTCCAACTCTTTTTTGCGTTTCTCAAGCTCCTCCACCTCTTTTTCGTATCCGGCGGCATCTTTCTTTAATGGTCCGAGCAGCCGGTTTCTTTCCTCGCGGAGCTTGGCCTGGGCCTTGCGGGCGTCCTTGCCGTGAAGTTTTTTGGGGTCCGGGGCATCATCGATGATCACGGTTTCCTTCTCTTTTGCCGCGTCGCTTTGCCGCTGGGCTCGAGTCTTTTCGAGATAATAGCTGATATTGCCGTCGAAGATGGTCGCCCGGCCGTTTTTGATTTCGAGAACCTTGTTGACGAAACTGTCGACGAAATAGCGGTTATGGGAAACCACGATGATCGAGCCGTTGTACTGGATCAGCGCCTCCAGGAGGATATCCTGGGAGGGCATGTCGAGATGGTTGGTCGGCTCGTCCATGATCAGAAGGTTGGCCGGGGAGGAGATCATTCGGGCCAGGGCGAGCCTGCTTTTTTCACCGCCTGACAGAACCGAGACCTTTTTATCGACCTCGTCGCCGCGGAACAGAAAGGCGCCCAGCAGGGAGCGGATCTGAGTGACCGTCATTCCGGAGTTGACCGAGGACATCACTTCCATGACGGTAAAATCCTGGGGCAGTTCCTGGGCCTGATGCTGACCGAAGTAGGATATCTTGACGTTATGGCCGGTGCTGATTTTACCGCTGTCCTTGTCATTGATTCCGGCCAGGAGTTTGACCAGAGTTGATTTGCCGGCGCCGTTAACCCCGACGATTCCCATCTTTTCACCCCGGTGCAATTCGAAGGAGAGATCGGCAAAGACGGGTTTGTCGTCGTAGCTTTTGGTTACCCCTACGGCCGCGATTGCCAGCCTGCCGCTCGGTGCGGCGGGCGGGAAGCGGAAGGAGACCTTGGACTCGGTGTCTTCAATCTCGATGATATCCATCTTTTCCAGTTGCTTGACCCGGCTCTGGACCTGGCTCGCCTTGGTCGATTTGGCCCGGAATTTATCCACGAATTTCCTGGTCTGCTGAATCATGGCCTGCTGATTGTCATAGGCGGCCCGCTGGACCTCCATCCGAATCTCTTTTTCGACCAGATATTTGCTGTAGTTGCCCTTGTAGGCGGTCAGCTTGCCCAGACTCAGCTCCCAGGTTGTGGTGGTCAGCGAGTCGAGGAAGGCGCGATCGTGAGAGATGATGACCAGGCCGCCGCCGTAACCGTCCAGGAAGTCCTCAAGCCAGGTCAGGGATTCAATGTCGAGATGGTTGGTCGGCTCGTCAAGCAGGAGAAAGGCGGGCCGGGCCAGCAGCAGCTTGGCCAGCATCAACCGCATGATCCAGCCGCCGCTGAAGGTGTTGCAATAACGATCCATATCGGCCGGAGTGAAACCGAGACCATGCAGGACCTTTTCGATCCGGGAACTCATGGTGAAGATGTCGGCCTGCTCCAGTTGATGCTGTAATTCTCCCTGCTGTTCGAGAAGAGAGGCTATCTCGGGAGAATCCGGGGAGCAGACCGCCAGTTTGTGATTGATCCAGTCGACCTCTTTTTGCAGATTGAGGGTGTCGCCGAAGGCCGATTCGGCCTCCTGATAAAGGGTGCGGTCCGCCGGCAGCGAGGCCACCTCCTGGGGGAGATAGCCGATCGTATCGTTCTTGGATCTGGTTATGACGCCGGGATCGGTCTCGATCTCCCCGGCAATCATCTTGAGCAGGGTAGACTTGCCGGTGCCGTTGACCCCGACCAGGCCGATCCGGTCCTGATTGTTGATCCGGCCCGAAACTTCCTTGAAAATATGTTTTTCGCCGTATTGCAGGCTTAATTTGTTGATCGTTATCATCGCACTATTATAATGAAATTTATAAGTTGAAAGGGGAGAACTTTTAACATAGATCAAGGATGTTAGCCACCTCTTCTCGAAAGAGGGTAACCACTGGCGAATCCTGATTCAACAGGGGAATATTTATGAGTGACCGCGGAACTGTATTTGTGGCTGAATTTTCGGATTGGCGGGACAGCGTCAGCCGGCTCCTGGACGGGGCCGGCCTGCTCGCGGCCCTCGGCGATAAGGACCGGGTGCTGCTCAAGCCCAATCTCGTTGAAAATCTCGAACCGCCGATCACCACCCCGGTAGGCCTGATCGAGGCCATCGTCGAATATCTGCGGCAGCGCAACAGCGGGCTTGGGATCATCGTCGGCGAGGGCACCGGCTCACGGGACTACGACACCTTCCATCCCTTCCGGGAACTGGGTTATGTAGAGATGGCCGAACGCCTCGGGATCGAATTGATCGATCTGAACGAAGAGCCGCTCCGAACCATGCGTAACCCTGCCTGCCGCCGCTGGCCTGAGATGCATCTGCCCGAAATCGTTTTCGAGTCGTTCCTCATTTCGGTCCCGGTCTTGAAGGCCCATAGCCTGGCCGGGGTGACCATGACCATGAAGAACATGATGGGCTGCGCTCCGCCGGCCTATTACGAACAGGGCGGCCACTGGAAAAAGGCCTCGTTCCATGAAGATATCCAGGCGGCGGTTTTCGATCTCAACCGCTACCGTACTCCCGATTTCACGGTTCTCGACGCGACGGTGGGCATGCAGGAGGCCCACCTCTGGGGACCGACCTGTAATCCGCCCCACCGCAAACTGGCGGCGTCATGGGACCCGGTCGCTATCGACGTTTACGGTACCGGCCTGCTGGGACGGGATTGGCGAGGGATAGGCTATCTGGCCATGGCCCACGAACAACTAGGGATCGCCGAGCCCCTCGATCTGGTGAAGGTGTGATAACCGCCAATCCAGACTGAATCCGTGCCGGAAGTCACGCCTTGTTGGTCCGCAAAATCCCTTCGCAATCTCGCGACATTATGGTTTGCGGGGTACTAGCCCATGTTTTCCTTACTTTTCGGGCTGTTCGTCATCATCGATGTAAAATGATTCCAGATCGGCATTAAAGTCAGTCAGGATTTCAAGGTGTCTCTGGTAGGGATTATCCGGGCCGATCTCTCTGGTCTGTTCCAGTTCGAGCAGGGCTTCTTTCCACTGGTTAAGGTTGATATGGGCCATGGCCAGAAAAAAACAGGGATGCGGGTTATCCGGCTCCTTGGCCTTTGCCTTGTTGAAGCGCTTAAAGGAACTCTCGATTATCTCAAGATCCGGTGCTTTGTTGGAACTGAAGAACATCGAATGGAAGAAGTCCTCGTGGATATTGATATGGGCGTTACAGTAATGGCAGGAGGTTTTGTCCGGGATGACCGGCGCCCAGCAGAAAGGACAGTGCTTGAGGCTGTCGGCTTCGCCGCACCCGGCGTTTACGGCGCTCTTTAATTTTTCGATATCTCCTTTGATATCGGCACTTTCGGGGGCGATCGTTGCCGCGTTCTTCAAGGATACATCGATCGTCTTCAGATTCTCGGAGGTTCGCGACAGCCATAACCAGGCCAGGCTGATTTTGGGATTGGTCTTCAAAAGCTTTGCCAGAATCTTATAGGCCGAACTCCAATGTCCCGCATTCGCCTGGTCGATGGCCCGCTTAATAAGCTTCTTCGGATCCTCTTCATTGCTCTGTGAACTTTGTTTTTCCGGGGGCGGCTCCGCCGCCTTCCGCGAATTTCCGGTCTTGGCGAGCAGCGTCTTCAAGTCTGTATCGATCCGGGCAGGAATATCCTCGCTTTCCAGTTCTTTCAGATTCAGGGAAATTTTCTGCCAGCCCAGGATGGTTATGGCCGCCTCTTCCCCCTGGAGACCATCGCACTCGGCATCGTAAAGCGTGCCGTCGATAAAATAAAACAAGCCCCGCCCGCTCTCCTGATTGCTCACTTCCAGGGTGCAGGTTTTCTGCTCCTCCTGAAGTATTCGGAGGTACCCTTTCAGGGCGAAACCTTGAAGGGACTCATCCTGCTTTGTCTTGTTGATCGCCTCGGAGACCGTTTTTAATAATTCATTGGTCCTGTAGGGATTTCGCAGGGCATGATGGATGTTGAGGTCGTTCAGGATATCGGTTAATACGGGGCTGCCGAAGGAGGTCATGATAATCGGAGTATCGGCTTGCCGGCGGCTCAGGCAGGCCAAGAGTTCCGGGAAATCCACCTCCGGCACGTACAGATCGGTGATCAGTGCGGAGATTGTCGTTTCTTCAATGGTTTTGACGGCCTCTTCGCCATTCTCCGCCACCAGCAGTTTCAACTGCGATTCATACTTCTTGAATGCCGATTTTATGGTCTTTAACAGCTCGGGACTGTTTTCTACCAGTAAAATATTCTTCATCGTAAACCAACTCCTTGCCATCTTAATCGACACACTTTATGGCTTTTTATCAATTATCAATTATCAATTTATCGCACTGCCGGGAGATCCATCTATATCAGTATTTTTTCCCGATTGCCATCAAGTTTGATAAGTATCGACAGCTTTCAGCCGAATTCAGCCGGGATCGCTCAATACTTCTGGTAAGGCGGCATATTGGTTCGTCTGGCCATTTCCCGGACGATATCGAAGTCTCCGTCGTTGATGTCGACAAAGCCGGAGACCAGAGCCCGGTCAAGTACCTTGATGGTCTCGCCGTCTATCTCCACCTTGTCGTCCTCGCTGATCGCCAGGAGCACTTCCTTGAATTCGCGGGCCAGGGATTCGTCGATTTTCTGGGTTACCGCGAAGTTACAGTAGGGGATGGCTTCGTTTTTGGCGATTATATTGAAATCCTCCATGGCGACCCGGTTGTCGGCTACCATTATTTCCAGATCGTCGATCGGGATCGAACCGGCGTCGTATTTGTCGAAAAACACCCCGTAGATCACCTTCTCGTGCTTGAATGAGCCCGGAGGAATCGTGTAGAAAGCCAGATCCTGTTCCGGGTCCACTCCGGCCTGCTGCAAAAGGTCGACCTGGGCCATAAAACCGGTGGGGGCCAGCATCGGCCCGAAGATCATGGTCTTGCCCTTCAGATCGCCGAGTTTGGTAATGCCGCTATCCTTTCTGGTCAGGATAATGCCCTGGGATTTATGGCCGAGGGAACCTTTTACCTCGGCGGCCAGTACCTCCACCCCGTTAAAGCGGTTCAGCATGATATAGAGCAGGGAGTTGGTGTGGACGAAATCGAGATTGTCGATTTCCCGGCTGAAGTTGATGGTGTCGATGGCGATAATTTCGAAATTGACGCCCATTTTATCGCCCATATATTTTGAAAAGGGGATAAATCTTTCCAGGGTCTCCTTCTCGCTGTTGCAGATCATGTAGCCGATCTTATAGGTCGGCCGGTCCCCCTCATTGTCGTTTTTCGGGGTGCAGGCAGTGGCGGCCAACAGGACCAGGATGATGGCGGTGACTTTTCCGGGCATGATTTTCTCTTGATTTGTGCCTGTCTGCGACAGGTCTATTTCTGGACAGACACTAGTCTGTAAAGGGCTTTCCGTTAAGCTTTTCTTCCAATTCCCCCAGGGCTTTTTCGAGCTGCTGCCGGTCATGTTCGGCATCGGGGTTTTCGGAATCGCCGGCAAGTTGGTCGAGGCCTTGATTGTACATGTGCCGGGCCTCGGAGGTGCGGTGATCCGCCTCAAGGATTCTGCCGTGGTAGAGATATACCGACGGCACGTCAGGGGCGAGCTGCGCGGCCTTTTTGATCATTTCCAGGGCGGCATCGGTCCGGTGCTGTTTCAGTCTGAGAATGCTCAAGCCGATGTAGGCCTGGAGATTTTGCGGATCGAGGCTCAGGGCCCGCTCAAATTCTTCTTCGGCCTCGGCCAGTTTGTCGAGGTTTATCAGGACCATGGCCAGTTTCACGCGGGTGACTGAATCCTTCGGCTTGAACTCAAGGAGAATCCGGTACTCCATTTCGGCGACCGAGTCGGGCATATGGCCTTCGACATGGGCGCCGGTTGGGGAGGCGCCGATCAGCAAAGCGAGCAGGGTTGCGGCGGCGGCGAAGTATGAAAAGGGTTTGGTTTTCATAACTTCCTCTTAGATAAATTTCCTGACCTTGAGGAAATCCTTGGTCACGTTTTTGGCTTTCTCGCCCGAATCGACCCTGCCGATCAAATCGGTGAAAGTCGCATCGTCGATGGCGCCGCTCAGCTTGGTGAGAATTCTCGGTAACAGGGGATAATTGGTCAATACGTCATTTCTGATCAGGGGGGCGCTGACCGACGGGATTTCCTTCCCTTTATAATTGGTAAAGCCGAAAGGCTTGAGCCAGATGACGTTCAGCTTCTCCTCGTAGATCTTTTTAACTTCAAGATATTCCCGGTCCGGCTCGGCAAGGCTCGCCTTATTCAGATAAGCCATCGCGTCGCTGGTGTTTTCGACGACGATGTCGACCCGGCTCTCTTCCTCGTCGGCTTGAAAGGCCCGATAGATCTCATCTCTATCGGCAAAATACCTGATCTTGACATTGGTGCCGGTCCTTTCATTGATCAGGATAACCAGCATTTCAGCCATGGTTTTACTCTCGGTCGTTTCCATGGCGCCGATATAAAGGATCCTGCCGACACAGGCCTGGGATAAGGCGGCGGTTGTGGTAATCAGGATAAGGGTGGCCAGGCAGATGCGAATAATTCTCTGAAACATAATGCTTATACCTCATTGCAATGGTGAATGAAATACGCTCAGGAAATAACTTCCCTGACTGAATTAATCAATAGTATCGCCCCAAGGGCAGTAATAATCCCGGCGCTTGCCAGGCCGAGCCCGCGGCCGAGCGCAAGGTTTTCCTTGATTTTACCGGAGAGCCTGCCGGCCTGGGAGAGGGTAATGCCGATGCCCATCATGACGATGCCCAGGCCGAAGCTGAAAAAAAGAGTGACCATCAACCCCTGGCCGATTTTGCCGGCGGCGACCGCGGCCAGTAACGCCGCGATGGCGGGAGGGCAGGGGACCATGCCCCCGGAGATGCCGAGGAGGGTCAGGCGCCAGAAGTTGACTTTATCAGCCCCGTCGCCGGGGGCTGGATGGATATGGTCGTGATCATGGGGATGATTATGGCTTAAAGCGCCATGATCGTTTTTGCAGAAAAAGTGAAAGTGGCGGCGGCGCTCTTTAAACAGCCGGTCATAAAACATCCAGAGCCCCACCCCGAGGATCAGCAGGGAAGAAAGCAGGCCGAGCCAGGTGTGGAGCTGGGCGTCGCTCAACTGCCCGGCCATCAGCTTGGCGATGAGACCGAGGATAATCACGCTGAAGGTATGGGTGAAGGTGACGATGAAGCCCAGAATTACCCCGTCCAGGGCCCGGCCCCTGGTGCCGAGCATGTAGGCGGCTATCAGCGATTTGCCGTGGCCCGGTTCAAAGGCATGCAGGGCGCCGAGCGCAACGGCGCTCGGATATAGCATTATGCCGGATTCCATGATCATGGCGTTACTCCACTTGGGCCCATCGCCGCGCAGCGGCCGTTGTCGGCCAGTGGACAGACCACCTTGTTTTGGTCGTTCGGCTTGTTTTCAGCCAGCCATTCCCCGGCCAGGGCAACGATGCGGTCTGCCTGTTCGACCGCCGAGCCGATATGGGCGGCGGGATCCGTCGCCGCGCGGATTTCCTCTTCGCTGATTGAACTTTTCACCATGGGATGGCTGCTCAATAATTTGCTTAGCGGAAGGCCGCGGTTAAAGGCATCCATGGATATCTCGTAAAGAAGCTTATGGGCGGCCGGCTTGCCGATTTTGTCTCCGATAATAAACATCAAGGCCTCGGTGGAAATCAGACAAGCCGAACTGGCGAGATTGTGGTTGATCCGCTCGGGATGCACGATCAATCCCTTCAGAATCTTTTTTAGCAGCTCCAGGGCTCCGCAACTGTAAAGGGAAGCGTCAACCAGACCCGCCCATTCGAGACGGACGGCCCGATAGTCACGTTCATGTTCATTAATCAGGCCGTCGAGACCAAGGCCCGCCGCCGCCTTGACCAGCCGGGCCAGAACCACCACCTGTTCGCAGAGTTCCGGATTCCGTTTATGGGGCATGGTGGTGCTGCCGATCTTGCCCATATGAAAAGGTTCTTCGAGCTCTCCGGTTTCATTCCGGGCCAGTTGGAATATCTCGTTGGCGATCTTGGCCATGCTGCCGGTAAGCATTCCCAGGCAGGAGAGAAATTCGGCGATCCGGTCCCGGGCGCTGTGCCAGGCGGTATTGGGTGCGGCCAGTCCCAACCGGCATGAAAAATCTTCGAGCAATTCCTGCTGCCGATCACCCAGAGCCGCCATGGTGCCGACCCCCCCGAATAACTGGCTGACCAGAACCCGCCGGCTGCACTGTTGTAAACGCTCGGCGTGGCGCAGCATTTCGTCGAGCCAGACCGCCATTTTCAGGCCAAGGGTGGTGGGCAGGGCGTGTTGGCCGTGGGTCCGGCCGATAATCACCCTCCGGCGGTGCGCGGTGGAAAGTTTCGCCAGTTCCCTGATGATCAGGCCCAGATCCCGTTCGACGATACCGATGATCTCTTTGATCTCCAGGGACTGGGCGGTATCCTGGATGTCCTGGGTGGTGGCGCCGTAGTGGATGAAGCGGGCGGCTTCCGGGCCCGCCGTCTTCTGCCATTCATCGAGGAGCGGTATCAGGGAGTGGCCGGTTTCGGTAATGCCGTTCCTGATCGCCTCGCAATCGAATAAATCGAGTTTGGCGGTTTCCAGCAACCGGTCGGCAATTTCGGCGGGGATCATGCCCAGAGCGGCCTGGCTCCCCGCGAGGGTCGCTTCCACATCGAGCCAGCGTTGGAGGCGGCGTTGGTCACAGAAAACCATCCGCGCCTCCGGGGTGGTGTAACTCCCGCTGTAATAGCTGGAATCGGTTATGTGGCCGCGGGGGCTCCGGCAACAGGGCATTATAAATTTTCCGGGTCGATGGCCTGCTGGGCCGAGATCTCGCCGAGCAGGTCGTTGATAATTTTTTCGGCCTGGCCGATATATTTTTCGGGATGATCCAGAAAGGCTAGATCATCGCGGTTCAAAAGATCGGCGGTTTTATCGTCGGCCAGCAGACAATCTTTCAGCGATCTGGCGCTGGTGCGGGCTTCGGCGGTTATGTCGCGCATTATTTCCTGGGCCTTCAGCTTGCCGAGAGAGGAGCCGAGCCGGAAAAGGAGCCATTCCGAGAGCACCATATCGCCGTGCAGCTTCAGGTTTTTCTCCATATTTTCCGGGATTATTTCCAGGCCCCCGATGACCTGCTTAATATAGTTAAGAATGGTTCCTGTGTAAATAGAGATCTGCGGCATGGCGAGCCATTCGGACCAGATGGCCCGGCCGTCCCTTTCATGTTCATGGATCATCGCTTCGGTGATCGTCCCGGAAAGGGCTCTGGTCTGTCTGGCCATCACCGCGATGCGCTGGCAGAACACCGGGTTTCTCTTGTGGGGCATGGTCGAACTTGCCGCCGCGCCGTCGGGGGCGGGTTCGCGGAGCTCGCCGATTTCGTCCTTGCCGAGTTCGACAATCTCGTTGGCGATTTTCTCCTGGCTGGCGGCGATCATCGCCATCAGGTTAGCCGCCTCGGCGATGTTGTCCCGGCTGGTATGCCAGGATATCAGCGAACAGCCGAGGCCCAGGCGGGTCATGGTCCGGCGGGCCACTTCCCGGCCCTGTTCGCCGAGGGCGGCCATGGTGCCCGCCGCGCCGCTCAGCTGGCCGATCAGCAGGCGGGGGGTCAGGTTTTTGATCCTTTCGATATGGCGGCGGTTTTCGGCCAGCCAGACTCCGCATTTCAGGCCGAAGGTGATCGGCAGGGCCTGCTGGCCGTGGGAGCGGCCGATCATCGGTGTGGCGGAATGCTTTACGGCAAGGGTGGCGAGGGATTCTTCGAGTTTTTTAAGATCGCGGTAGATGATCCGGAAGGCGTCGCGCAGCTCCATGATCTGGCCGGTATCGAGAACGTCCTGGGTGGTGGCCCCGTAGTGAACGAATTGGCCGTGGCCGTTCCGGCAGGCTTCGCGAAGGGCCTTGATGATCGGGATCAGGGAGTTACGGCTTTTCCGGTAGCATTCCCGGACGGTGGCCGGGTCGAGGTTCTTATATTTGGCCCGGTTGTTAATTTCGGCGGCGGCCTCGACGGGGATAATGCCCAGTTCGGACTGGCTCGCCGCGAGGGCTCCTTCGAATTCGAGCCAGCGGTTGAAGCGCTGCTGTTCATCGAAGATCGCGTTCATCTCCGGAGTTGAAAAGATGTCGGCCTGAATCTCGAAATCAAAAGGATGGGACGGCATAAGGGCTTCCTTTCAGTTGATGGACCCGATTCTACTCCGGGCGGCCATAGGGCCGGCTGTCGGGGTAATCTTTTCTTCCGGCGCAAATGCCCAGGGCCGCTTCGCGGAGTGAACATCGGCCGGCGAAGCTTTCATCGATTACCTGCCGGACCAGCTCCCCCATACGGCTTTCGATATGATCGAGAACTTGCCGGGCGGTGGGATGAAGATCTGGTCCGTGGAGCCCCTCCATCGATAACGATCCGCCGCAGCCGGCCAGAAAATCTGGCAGGACCGGAATGTCGCGCCGGTCAAGGATAGCTTCGCTTTCTTCCGATACCGCTAGATTGGCGCCGGGGACTAATGCTTTTACCTGGAGTTTTTCGGCGATTTGCGGGGTAACGGTGTTTTCCAGGGCCGCCGGCACCAGGATATCGCATTTACAGTCGAATATGGATTGGTTTTCGGCCCGGTGCACTTCTTCCTGGTTCAGCCGATCGGGAAGCAGGGATAAATCGGAATAAAGGATCTCCTTGAGATCGATGCCATGCTCGTTGATCAGACATTTTTCGGCGTCGGCCAGGGCTACAATCCGGCAACCGGCCCGGTCAAGGCCGAAAAGGGCGGCCTTGGCCAGATTGCCGAAGCCCTGAACAGCGATAGCCGCATCGGAAGGTTTTATCCGCAAGGAGTCCAGCA
>JAWOIQ010000189.1:0-5193 GCA_046484585.1 Desulfurivibrionaceae bacterium | reverse complement strand
GACGGAATAAAAGATCAGGCCGAGGCTATGTAAGCGATCACAGTGCGCCGAATCTGCTGTGTTATCGGCCTGCTCATGTACACCAGCACACATCGCAGGCGATGCCTTGCATCTTCGGCACCCTGTAATCGCTTACCGGCTGGGAGATTGTAACCGTTCAGCAGCACCGCATCTTCGGACGATCGACCCGGTTACGTACACGAGGTACGCGGCGCCGGTCCGCTTGTCCAAATCTGCACCACTGCTGAACGGTTACAGTCAGGCGGTTTTGGGTACTTTGGCGACCGCCCCGGTGGACGGTTACGGGAGATTGGCCAATCATGGGCGGCTTATCCCGTGACTGGTTACGAGGCTATGTATAGTTGTATCGAATCGGCCATGTTCTGGAAGATTTTCCGGAATTTATCCTCGTCTTTCTCAAGAATAGTGGTTCGGAAACCCTGCATGGTAGTGGCGAAAGAGGAGAGCGGCACCACGCAGATGCCGGTGGAGCCGAGCAGATAGTAGACGAATCGTTTATCCAGTTCCACGCCGGGCTGATTGACCAGCTCCTCGACATGGGCCCTGACCTGATCGCTCTCGATGGGCAGAGTCTGGCGGTCGTTCAGGACTCCATCCTTGAAGGCCACGCTCATGTAAAAAGCGCCGTTGGTCCGGTTGGTGATCAGACCGTCAACTTGTTTCAGGCAGTCGTAGGCAATGTTTGAAAATTTCTCATAACGGCTGATCCGTTCGTTGAGATAATTTGCGTACTCGGGATGGCCGACCACCCGGGGCAGCGCCATCTGGGGTAGGGTAGTGGAGCAGACCTCGAGCATTTTAGCGTTAAGGATCGAGGCCACATAGCGCTGGAACATTTCGTCCTTGTCGCCGTTGTATACTTCGATCCAGCCGCAACGGGAGCCGGGCCAGGGCATCTCCTTGGAGATTCCGCGCATGCAGATCGCCGGTACGTCGCCGATCAGGGCGGAAAGGGGCTGGGTGGTGGCGCCGTTATAGATTATGTTCTGATAGACTTCGTCGCAGATGATGAAAAGCTTGTATTTACGAGCCAGCTCCACCATGCCCCGGAGGATCTCTTCCGGGTATACCGCCCCGGTCGGGTTGTCGGGATTGATGATCAGGATGCCGCACACCGCGGGATTGTATTTGATCCGCTTCTCCAGGTCGTCCAGATCGGGATACCAGTAGTTATCCGGGTCGAGCCGATAGGTCACGGGCCGGTCGCCGGCGTGGGCGGCTTCGGCCGAGGAGTGGGTGGTGTAGCTGGGCGAGGGGACAACCACCCGCGCCGTTCTTTTGAGCAGGTTGAAAATCTTGTTGATCGCGTCGCCGAGACCGTTGAAGAAGATGATGTCCTCGGCGGTAATCTGGACTCCGCCCCGCTTGTTGACCTCGGCGGCAATAAACTCCCTGGTCGAGACAATGCCCTTGGTCGGGCAGTAACGATACGATTCGTCCTGCATGGCGCAATCGGCAATGATCTCTTTCATCCAGAGCGGAATTTTTTCACCCTTGGCGATGGGATCGCCGATATTCTCCCAATAGGTTTTAATCCCCAGACTTTTCAGCTTTTCACCGACAATGACGATATTCCTGATTTCATAGGTGAGCTCGCCGGCTCCTATGTGTACGATATCTGTTCGCACTTTGTTCTCCTGAAATTTACCAGCCGCTCAACGGCCCGGATGAGTAATTGAAAACTTTAGAAATGAATCTACTAACATAGCGAAAATGGTTAGTCAACCGGACCCTCGGTGGAACAATTGTCCACCCCGTTCCCGCGCCTGTAAAACCCAAAAAAGCTGGCGACGGATCCGATCGGCCGACAGCTTAAGTAAAATGCCGAGCTACTATCCTCTTTCCTCGATAGGCACGAATCTCCTCTGCAGGGGGCCTGTGTAGATCTGCCGGGGCCGGCTGATTCTGGCATCGGGGCCCTTCCACATTTCTTCCCAGTGCGCGATCCAGCCGGGCAGGCGGCCCAGGGCGAACATCACGGTGAACATGTTGGTCGGAATGCCGATGGCCCGGTAAATAATGCCGCTGTAGAAATCGACATTCGGATATAGCCGCCTTTCGATGAAATAATCGTCGCTTAAGGCGACCTCTTCGAGTTCCTTGGCGATGGCCAGCAGGGGATCGTCTTCCATATGGAGCGACTTGAGGACATCGTCGCAGGCCTTCTTGATGATCCGGCAGCGGGGATCGTGGTTCTTGTAGACCCGGTGGCCGAAGCCGACCAGCCTGAAGGGGTCGTCGGGGTCCTTGGCTTTTTCGATGAATTTTCGATAATTTCCCTCGTCTTGATGGATCTGCTCCAGCATTTCCATGACCGCCTGGTTGGCGCCGCCGTGCAAGGGCCCCCACAGGGCGTTAATTCCGGCCGAGATCGAGGCATAAACATTGACCCGGGCGCTGCCGACCATTCTGACCGTGGCCGTCGAGCAGTTCTGTTCATGATCGCCGTGGAGAATCAGCAGCTTGTTGAGGGCGTCAACCACCACGTCATTGATCAGATAAGGCCGTACCGGGGAGTCGAACATCATGTTCAGAAAATTGGCGCAGTAGGAGAGATTGAAGCGCGGATAGACCAGGGGATAGCCGTTCGACTTTTTGTAGGAAAAGGCGGCGATGGTCCGGACCTTGGAAAGAAGCCGGGCCGCCGTGATGTTCAGGGTCTCCAGCGGGTCATCCATCTCGGGATAGAAATTATGGAGGCTGTTGACCATCGACGAGAGAATCGACATCGGCGAAGCGGCAGGCGGGAACCTGTCAAAAAAATGAACCATGTCCTCGTGGAGGATGGAGTGATCGTTCAGCTGCCGCTTGAAGCCGTCGAGTTCCGCCTTGGTGGGGAGCTTGCTGTGGATCAGGAGGTAGGCCACTTCGACAAAGGAGCATTGGTCGGCCAGGTCCTCGATCGAATAGCCCCGGTAGTGGAGGACGCTTTTTTCACCGTCCAGAAAAGTTATATCACTGGTGCAGGAACCGGTATTCATATAACCGTTGTCAAGGGTGATCAGGCCGGTTTCGCTCCTTAATTTGCGGATATCTATCGCCCGTTCGCCTTCGCTCCCCTCGACTACGGGCAGGGTGAAAACCTGACCGTCGATCCTGACTTCAGCGTTTCCGCAGATCTTATATTTTTCAGACATGGCGCTTCCTGTTTTTTTAATTACTGTTTATTGTAAATAAGAGGCCGATCACGGAAAAACCACTCATCATCTGGCAGGGCCACGGATGAAAGCAGAAGGTGAAAGTTGGCGAGTAATCTGTTATTATATCTCGTACTCCGGCGTTTGGCAAGTTTGCAAATTACGGTAAATCGGGGGCGTTACCCGGATTTCAAGCAGGAATTATAGTAAGGATAATGAACCGAGTGTTAGCAGAAAGAATGGAGTTTTTCGTGGACCGGGTAAGCCTTTATCCGGTGTCATGCGAAAAGCTTGGCGCCGGCCGCACCGATCTGGAATGGCTGGACGGGGTACTGGCCGGCGGCGCCAGAATAGTCCAGCTCCGCGACAAGGAATCGGATGACCGCAGCCTCTACGAAAAGGCCCTGATCTTCCGCCGCAAAACAGCCGAAGCCGGCGCCCTGTTTCTGGTCAACAACCGCCTGGATATCGCCATGCTTGCCGACGCCGACGGCGTCCACCTGGGCAACTCCGACATCCCCGTCGAGGCCGCCCGCCGACTGGTCCCGGAAATGATCATCGGCGTCTCGGCCAATACCAGGGAGCAGGCCGCTTCGGCGCAATCACGGGGCGCCTCCTATTTTAATATCGGCCCGCTGTTTGAAACCAAAACCAAAGCGGGACTCACCGAATTTATCGGGAGCGGGGCGATCAAGAGCTATGCGGCTGCCTCCAGCCTGCCCTTTACCGTAATGGGCGGCATTAAATTCAACCATATCGACGAGTTGACCGCTAACGGCGCCAAAAGGATAGCCGTGGTTACCGCTCTTACCCAGGCAGAGGATATTGCCGGGGAAACCGGGCGGTGGTCCGAGGCTATCTCCCGGAAATTCGTCCGCAACAACTGATGCGTCGCAAAAGCTCCGATCTACTGCGTCGCGGCGCATTTTAGCTTAGCCATCCTCCGGACTTTTTGCGAATTTACCACAACTGAATTATTCACACAGGTTTTAACGATATGGAAAACCAGCCACAGATGACCCTCGCCGATCTGATTAATGAGATCTATCTTCTTATAGATTACAGCGCACCCGAAGGTGAAGCGAATCTCCTCAAGGAGGTTCTGGAGAGATACGCCGGCGATGCCATCGCCATGAACGTCTTCCATCATTTCTACAGTTTCCTGCCCGAGGCCCGGGAGGATGGGATAACCGGGATAAGCCGGGTCGCCAGGCGTCACGGCGTCTTTCTGTTTTGCGCCACCACCCTGCACGCCGATTACCTTTATCTGGCCACCCGCGACGCGACCACGTTGCTCGGGCCGTTCAGCGACGGGATCGAAGAGCAGGATCTTCTCGAATTTTTCGGTTGGCGGGATGACGAGCATTTCAGGAAGGCGGTCGGCGATCCCGCCGAATTGGAAGAACATATCCCGATGAATGACTCCCTGGATCTATGTCCGGTCTGCGGCACCGGCGACGGCGAGTTTCACGCCTTCGGCTGTCCGGTGGAGATCTGCCCCTGGTGCGACGGGCAGCTGACCAACTGCGAATGCCGCTTTACCAGGACCGGGCGCGACCAGTTCAGCCGGGATTCTCATCTTGATGAATTGCTGACCCTGCTGGAAGAGGAGGGCAGAATCCCTTTTGTCGCCGAAGAGCATCGACCCGCCTTTATGACCGAAGACAGCTAAGGGATTACCGGTTGCGCCTGCCCTAATCCACGTCGCCGGTAATCGCTTGGCGCGGCGATTCAGATTTTTTAAAGCTGAATCTTTCCAGTTTCTACCGGCCTCTCTTTCATTCCCCCTCCTTGGCTTCCGGCTGCCGGCTCCTGTATTCTAGCCCCTGGCTTCTGTAGTCTTGTGCGATCCAAGCCCAAAAAAAAAGCCCGCTGTCCGGGATGACCGGGGCAGCGGGCTTTTTAGTTTCTGTCACAACCGTCTTACTTGCTGCTCTCGATAAACTTGTAAAACTCGGTATCGGAAGAGAGGATCATCCGGGTGTTCTTGCCGACCGCATTTTCGTAGAGCTCAAGGCTCTTCCAGAAGGCGTAG
>JAWOIQ010000166.1:0-17613 GCA_046484585.1 Desulfurivibrionaceae bacterium | reverse complement strand
CGTTTTTGGTTTCGCTGCGGCTTACCTCGCGAACCAGGAAGGTCCCCTGGACGACCTGGTTGTCGCTGATATCCTTGATCATCAACCCTTTGCTCTTTTCAGAATCGGCAGTCATCAGAAATCCAGGGTCTTTTGCCAGGCGGATTTGAGTCCGGCCAGCGGTTCGCTCAGCACGGTCGCGCCGGCCAGGCCCGTGGCGGCAAGGGTTTGCTCGCCGGTGACCTCGCCGATCCTGGCCAGAATCGTCCCGGCCATGGCCTTTTCAAAGGCTGCCGCCTTATCGGCCGCGACCGTGACCAGAAGGCGGCTCTGGGATTCGGAAAAGAGCAGGACGTCGTCGCGGTCGATCTCCTCGGCGATCACCTCGCGCAGGTCGATCGCCATGCCCAGGCCGCCGGCGAAGGCGGTTTCGGCCAGGGCAACGCCGAGGCCGCCGTCGGAGCAGTCATGGCAGGAGGCGATCATGCCGGCCGCAATCGCCTTGGCCAGAGCCCGGTATCTGGCAATAGCCTCTTCGCCGTTGACCTTCGGGACCCGGTTGCCGATCGCCCCGAGTTGGGCGGCGTATTCGGAAGCGCCGAGCTCAGGGTAGGTGGCGCCGAGCAGATAGACCAGATCGCCCGCCTTTTTGGCGTCCATGGTCACCGCCTTTCTGACGTCGTCAATCTTGGCGACCACCGAGAAGAGCAGGGTGGGCGGGATCGAGATCTTGGTCCCGCCCACCTGGTAGTCGTTTTTCATGCTGTCCTTGCCGGAGATGCAGGGCACCCCGTAGGTCCGGGCGTAGTGGGCCAGGGCCTGGTTGGCCCGGACCAGTTGGGCCAGTTTATAGGGGCCGTCCGGGGTCTTCTCGGATAAGATCGGGTCGCACCAGCAGAAGTTGTCCAGCCCGGCCATGATTTCAAGACCGGCCCCGACCGCAACGGCATTACGTACCGCTTCGTCGAAGGCGCAGGCCACCATGTGGTAGCTGTCGATATCGGAGTAGCGGGGACAGATGCCGTGGGCGATGACCAGCCCCTCGAAGGAATCTAGCAGGGGGCGGATCACCGCCGCGTCGCTCGGCCCGTCGTTGGCGATGCCGGTCAGGGGCTTGACCACGCTGCCGCCCTGGACCTCGTGGTCGTACTGGCGGATCACGTACTCCTTGCTGCAGACGTTCAGGCGGCCGAGCAGCCCTTTCAGCTCGCGGCCGAGATCGGGGGCGGCGGCCAGGACCGGTTCGGCGTATTGTTTTTGTTCCCACCGGGCGGTCATCTGCATCGGCGGCAGCCCCTGGTGGACGAAATCCATGTCCATGTAGGCCACGGTTTTGCCCTCGTAGAGCACGTGGAACTTGCCGGAATCGGTGTAGGTGCCGAGGACGGTGGCCTCGACATCCATCTTGGCGCAGAGGGCCAGGAACGCGTCGAGCTTTGCGGGCGGCACCGCCAGGGTCATTCTCTCTTGGGCCTCGGAGATGAAGATCTCCCAGGGCTGCAAGCCCGCGTATTTCAGGGGCGCCTTGTCGAGGTGCAGTTCGAAGCCGTTGGTGTCCTGGGCCATTTCGCCCACCGACGAGGAAAGGCCGCCGGCGCCGTTGTCGGTCATGCAGTTGTACAACCCCCGGTCGCGGGCGATCAAGAGGCAGTCGAACATCTTCTTCTGGGTGATCGGGTCGCCGATCTGGACCGCGGTGGCCGGCGAGCTCTCGTTCAGCTCCTCGGAGGAAAAAGTGGCGCCGTGGATGCCGTCCTTGCCGATCCGGCCGCCGGTCATAACGATATGGTCGCCGACCTCGGCTTTCTTGACCTCGGAGGGTTTGCCGTTGATTACAGCCGGCATGATGGCGACCGTGCCGCAGAAGACCAGGGGCTTGCCGGCGAAGCGGTCGTCGAAGACCAGGGAGCCGTTGACGGTCGGGATGCCGCTCTTGTTGCCGCCGTGCTCGACCCCTTCCCGGACCCCCTCCATGATCCTTTTCGGATGGAGGAGGCGGGCGGGCAGCTCCTTGTCGTAAAAGGGCGAGGCGAAACAGAAGACGTCGGTGTTGCAGATCAGTCTGGCCCCCATCCCGGTCCCGAAGGGATCGCGGTTTACTCCTACGATGCCGGTCAAGGCCCCGCCGTATGGGTCCAGGGCCGAGGGGCTGTTGTGGGTTTCGGCCTTGAAGACCGTCGACCAGTCGTTATTGAAGCGGACCACCCCGGCGTTGTCCTTGAAGACCGAGAGGCACCAGTCGTCATCGCCCAGGCTCTGGCGGATCTCGGCGGTGGGTTTACGGATGTAGGTATCAAATAGGCTGTGGATCCTTTCCCGGGCGCCGGTCTCGACATCCTCGTAGTCGATATCGCCGGCGAAGATCTTGTGCTTGCAGTGCTCCGACCAGGTCTGGGCCAGAACCTCAAGCTCGACGTCGGTGGACTTTTCGCTTAAGCCCCGGCTCCGGCGCGCCTCGATGTTGGCCGGATCGGCCAGATAGTCGCGGATGAATTTCATCTCGGCCAGGGTCAGGGCCAGAACCCCTTCCCGGCTGATCCGGATCAGCTCCTCGTCGGAGACGTCGAGATCGATCTCGTTGACCACCGCCGCGCTTTCGACCAGGACCTTGGGGGCGAAGGGCTCGATGCCGCCGGCCGCCTTGAATTCGTCCCGGCTCATGATGGTGCAGCGCTGGATCAGCTCGTTGGCCAGGGATTTCCGGGCGATCTTTTCGGCATCCGCCCGGCTGATTTTGCCGGAGATCAGGTACTGGATCGAGGTATAGACCGCCTCGTCGCGGCCGAGCTTGCGGCCGATCATGATTTCCAGGGCCTGGCCGGCGGTCCTCCCCTCGTTATCGGTCACCCCGGGTCGGAAGCCCACCTCGATCAGCCAGTCGAAAGGGTGGTCCCAGTCGAGGGCGAGGGGAGTCAGCGACCAGTCCTGGGTGACCGGGTCGCTGTAGGGGCCCGCAGCGGCTGCGGCAAGCTGCTCGCCGCTGATCCCGGCATCGACCGTAAAGACCCTGACGGTCCTGACCTCGTCGATCTTTAACCCCAGATCGGTGCGGATCTTCCGGCGGGTATTTTCACCGAAAGAGTCGTTTAGGGAAGGCTTAAGTCCTACCTGGATGCGGGCGAGCATGGATTTTCCTCACGTTATGTAGTTGGCGCCGGATTAGCTGGGCGCCGTCCTGACTTTTTTTGATTGGGGAGTAAGAAATTAATATACTAAATCGGCCCTGATTTTTAAACGGCGAAAAAGAAAAGATGCGAGAAATGTGAGGCTATTGGTGGTCCGGTGCCCAGATATCTTGAGAAATGATTATTGTGAGAGTCGGGAGCCGGGGTTATTTTTGGCGCGATCCCATGGTGTGCTGTTTGTGCTTATGTCATATTGCTGAACTGAAGTGGGAAAGAGTTGCTTGTAGTTGAATGCTGCAAAACATTATTAAAATCCTGTATTGGCATTATATTTGTCTTTAATATATGAATATATACTACATGCTGTACAGGATTCGGACAGATTGTGGCGATAAAGTCTTTTTTATTGATCGGCTTACGTATAACGAAAAGGTAAAGTTTAAATTTAAGCAGACATGATAGTTGTAGATGTGTTATAATTTATCAACAGTTGATTTTGGATAGCCTTTTTATCTAAAACTGTAATAAAATCGGACAATTTGCAGTGCGACAGGTTTTTGGTTAATGGCTTTGTGGGTACAGGCCAATCAATAAGGGGGTAGCAGCGATGAAAAAGACTAGTGTTCTGATTTTAGTTGGGGTGTTTTTTGGGTTTATCGGTGCCGAGGCCTTTGCGGCTAAACTCAGTTTCAATCCTGACTCTGCGGTTCTTGATGTCTTGCCGGGAGAACAAGGTGTCGCTGTGCTTGAGGTAAAACTTGAGTCAGAGGGGCGGTGTGCCGTCGGCATGGCAGTTGATGCAAGCAGTATTCAGGGTAATCTGCCGCCGGGCTGGTTGATGCCTGCCGGGACCAATCTCCGAAGCAGTATAGGGGGGGTGACTTCTTCGCAGTTGCCGCTTAGAGTCACAGTCCCTGCCGATACTCCGGCCGGTAAGTATTCAGCTGTCTTGAAACCCCGTATCATCTTGGCAACCGAACAAATGGACAGTAGCGATATCAGCTTGATGGTCGAGGTTTCTTCTTCTGCTAAATGTGATGGTGTCTTGTCATTCGAGAATGTGCAAGTTGGACCCGCGAGTGTTTGGGCTCCGACTGATAAGGAAGTCGTAATTGAATTGTCCGGAAATATCGTTGTCTCTCCCGGTTGCGAGGTTAAGGGGTTTTACAGTATGGAAAGCAATAATGGTCCCATTGCCGGCAGCCTCGAGATCGAGGACGGAAGTTTTGGCCGGCAGTTTCCTGTAATGTTATCTAAAACTGGAAAAGACAATGAAGGTACAACCTATCAGGGGGCTGTATCCGTCGAAGATGAAGTGGGCAATAAGGCGACTCAGGTATTTTTTGTCACGGTGGAGCATGATCGGGGTAAAAATGGAGAGCGGAACCCTAAAAACTGATAATCATGCGCACATGGCATTGTTGTTCGCGTAAAGTTCCGGAATAAAGGCGTAGACAACCCTGCCGGAAAATAAAACAGGATGGGCCGCCTTCGGGCGGCCTTTTTTTGTTATTAGTTCGGGATGTTTGGTGCAACGGGCAAGGGTGATGGCGTCGTCAAAGTCGGAAAACCCTTCCTTCGACAGGCTCAGGATGAGCGGGGGATTGCCACAATGTCATTTCGACCAACGGGAGAAAATCTTTATAGTTCCAGTGAGTTAAAGCTGAGTTGAGCAGCTTGTCTGCTCAAATGAAACTTATGCACTGTGGGTGTAAAGAATAAGATTTCTCACATGCGTTCGAAATGACAGCTTTTCCCGACTTCTTGCTGACGTCATCAACGTTGATGAGTTCGCAAAAAATGATTTATCACGTCATTGCAAGGAGCACAGCGACTAAGCAATCCAGTATTTTCAACTGGTTAGATATTTCTGGTTCGCTTCGCTGCGCTCACAATGACTGATTTTGACTTTTTACGAACTCATCAAAAAAGTTCGTATAGTGCTAAAGGCAAAAGTAAGACTAAATAAATTTTATGTTTGGCGTTATTTTATTAAAACATTTTACATTTATCTCCGAGTGAGTATAAAGGGTGTGATGCAAAGGTGGGTTGTAACTTCCCTGAATTAAAATGAAAATCCTTTATGCAAACTTATATGGAGATCGCGGTATAAAGATTGCTTAGGTAATTACAAAAGGGTCTCAGGATCAATTCAATTTCCGCTCAATAACGGATAATCCATGAAAATAAACAAACCGACAGCAAAATCGGCAAATTGGGATAGCCGGGGCTTTTCCCTGGTCGAGTTGATGGTCGTGGTCGCCATTCTGGGGATTCTGGCCTTTTCTGTTGGGGGGTATATGCGCTCCGAAAGAACCCAATTGAAAACCTTTGTTTATAATACCAAAACCAGATTCAATCAGGCTAGATTCGAGGCGGTCAAGCGCAGCCGTAATGTCTATCTGGATTTTGATCTTGATGATGATGGGAACATTAATAATGGTTTTACGATCTGGGTGGATGACAACGGCAACACAGATTACGATGCCTGGAGTGATGCCGATCCTTACGTCGATGCTAATACTAACGGTGTCTGCGACTCGGGCGAGGGGGATTGCAACGGCAACGGGGTCTGCGACCCCGGCGAGGGCGACTGTATTATCGATGAAGTCGCTTTCGTCAATCAGGCCTCCGGCGGCAGGCCGGGGCCGGAGATCTATGCCGGTTCGGGCAGTGCTTCAGGCGGCCCTGGTGATGACGGGCCCGATGACCTGTTGATCGGTGACGGAGTTTCGGCCGGTTCGGAGCGCTTTCAGTTCAGGCCTGACGGCGACAGCCAAATGGGCGCTGTCTATTTTTATTTCCCTTCCGATGGCAAGATCGCCTCCGGCCCCTGGGCGATCATCGTCAACAATGTGGGCCGGATTCGGATCGATGAATGGCAGCCGACCGGCGGTTGGGTTGTGGATGAAAACTTTTAGGCTTTGCAGGTATTTCGGCGAGTGGAGGATGGGAAACAGCATGGATGCCGGTAATTATATTATGAAGAGAAACAGCGGCTATACCCTGGTCGAGGTGATGGTCGCCATGGTCATTTCCCTCATCGTCCTGGGCGGGGTATATAAAGCGGTCACCGATGAAACCGTCATGCTGGAAAGGGACGAGGCGGTGCTCGATATGCAGAACAATGCACGGGTGGCGATGGAGAGGCTGGTCCGGGACATCCGGCGGACCGGTTTCTTCGGCTGCGGCGGCGTTCTGAGCTTTCCGGCGAGCTATACCATGCCCGCCCCTATTGCAGACTTTGTTAATGACGATAGCGCGACTGACAACAATATCGACGACGGGACCGACTCGATCACCTTCAACTTCCTGGACGGGGATGTTCCCCTCTTACCGGGGCACACCCTCACCTCTAGTACTGATGAGGATAAAGATTTCAAGTTGGCCCGTTCCGCTTTTATCGCGGGTGATGAACTGTTGATCACCGATTGCGAAGAGTATGCTGTCTTTAATAAGGTAAACGGGCCGGCCCAGCTTATCGATCATGGAAATACCAATCTCAACCGGGCCTACGGCGCGCCGCTGCCGGCCCGGGTCTATAGCTTTGCTGCGGCCACCTACCGGGTCGAGGGATCTAAACTCCGCTTGAACGGCAACGTGATCGCCACCAATATCGAGGATCTGCAATTTGAGTTTCTTGAGGATATAGTCACCAGTGACGGCGATCTCAGCGATGAAAACTGGGGGCAGACTTTTACCGCTGCCGAGGAGGTCCGGGCCATCCGGGTCTGGGTGCTGGCCATGAGCGACACCGCCTATACCCATACCGATACCGATACCTACGATTATCCGAACAGTAAATATCCGGCGGGGTCTCCGCCCAACGATCATCGTTACCGGTATCTCTCATCATCAATTGTCTACCTGCGCAACGCCGGAATTATTTGAGACCAACAGGGGGGGTGTCCCATGAGCATGTCGTGTTTTCTCCGAAATCAGAAAGGGTTTACCATCCTGGAAGCGGTTTTTGCCGCCGGTATCCTGGCCTTTGCCATTCTCAGCTATACCTTGCTGAAGACCTCGAGCCGCCACAGTCAGGTTTATTCGAAAAACCTCAGCCAGGCCATTCAGCTTTCCCAGCGGCAGATGGATGATTTTACCAGGCTTGGTTATAATCACACCCTGCTGGAGGCGGGAACCCACGTTTATTCCGAGTTGCCGACCACTCTCGGGATCGGGGATTTCGTTCTGGACGATGCCACCTGGACCGTAAAGAATGTTTTTTCGGATGGGTCAACTAAGCTTATCGAGTTTACCGGTAAATGGAATGTGGTGGGCGACGATTTCAAAGAATTTAAAACAACCAAAGTGGTGCGACCATGAAAAACACGAGAGAGTCCGGCCTGCGGAGCTTGAATCAGAAAGGCATCGCCCTGATCTCTTCACTTCTGCTCTTAGTGGTGCTTTCCCTGATGGCGATCGGCCTGAGCATGGACAGTTCGATGAATGTTCGGATCGCCGGCTATCAGCGCCTCAAGGCCCGCTCTTTCGGCTATGCCGAATCGGGTCTGCTGGCCTCCGCCGATCTTCTCGAAGACAATATCTACGAATCCGGGTGGGATGCTTCCGGCGGCGATCTCGGCTATCCTAATCTCAACACCGGACTTTACACCGGTACGGTAAAGATCAAACAAGGTTTCGGCGCCTTTTACATGGAGAACAACCCCGGGGATTGCGGCGAGGGCGAAACCACCATGGAAATGAGAGGCGATATCGAGGCCGACATCGCCAGCCAGCGGTTGATCGCCAAGCTTGCCACCGGCGGCGCCATACAGGTTGCAGCCGGCTATGCCGGTGTCGGCAAGAGTCTCGGCGCCGGCGGCGCCCATGTCCTTTACAACATCCGGGCCACCGGCATCGAAAAAAACAGCACCAGAAGCGAGCTTGCCATGCATTACCGGGTTGTCACCAAATAGAGGCGAAGGCGAGTTTTTATCCAGCTAGCGATGCTCGGCAATTCCGGATTTTGAGACCAGTCAAGGGGTAAGGTGATTATTATGCAGGGAATGAACGGGAAAAAAGCCGGCATGCTGTTGGTATTCATGCTGTTTGCGGGGGCGTTCGCGTGCTTGGATCAGGGTTATGCCGCCGTGGTCGAGCAGAAGGAGCATTACGATAAACTGCCGGCCTTTCTTGAAACGGGGGTCGATCCCAACCTGCTGCTGCTGATCGACAACTCTGCCAGCATGTACGATATGGCCTATGATGAGGACGGAAGCGCCAACTCCTGCTATGATAATGGTTTTGATCCCACGAAGTCCTACGCCGGCTATTTCGATGCAACTCCGGATACCTGGTACGAATACGATCTGACGACGGATGAACGGTTCGAGAGTATTACCACGCCCGGGGCTTGTACTGACACCGCCGCTTACGCTTATGGCGCATCGGACCTCTGTCTGATCCTAAACAGCGCTGACGAAGTGACGGAGATCCGGGCCACTGGCCGTTTCTGGAACTGGCTGACTGCCTCCAAGTTCGATGTGGAGAAGGAGATCCTTACCGGCGGCAAATATCATAACAGTAGAGGGGAGCTGGTGCTGGAAACCAGGGGCTGTCTCGAAAAGCGCTTTATCAAAGAGATCCCTGTGACTAAACAAGGCGATACTAATGGTTATAAGGCTACTTTCGCGGTCCGAGCGGCGGATCGCGACGAGCGGGTCACCGACGGCGTTTATTATTCCAGCCCGGCCACTGATCCCGGTTTCAGTACCAATAATAATACCAGGATTGAGATCTTCAAACCGACAACCACCGGTTTCGATATGACCGCTTGCCAGGCGGCCATCGATTTATGGGAAATATACGGAGGAGAGCTTCTTGGAGATACCGATCCCGGAGTAGACGGTTCGATGGGGCAACTGCTTAACCTAACCGATAACTGTTTGGACGCGGGATCAGGCTCGGCACTTAATGCTGAAAATTCCGCCTTCAACAATATTCTTCACTTCTGCTACGACTACATCGCTGATGGTAGCGTCGCAAATATGAACGGCGCAGTCACCAACATGCAAACTTCTTGTTCAAAGGTCTGGCTCGGCTCCGGGAATTTTCCCCAAGAGCCGCCTTCGGCTTACTATGAGGAGCACTCGCCATCGTCTCTGGGGTCTTCCGACATCTGTTTCGGGCAATTCGATTTGAATCGAGACCATTCCAGCACTTCCACTGATCCCTGGGGCGACGGTTATGTAGGCGCCTGTGTGGAACCTAAGGCCTCTTCCTTTACCACCCAATTCATAACCTGTGATCCGGCGACCTATGTACGGACTCCCGGCGATTCGCGTTTTTGCAACAATTCGACTGTATCCGGTTTTGGCGATAGTAATTATGTCTATTTTTGCGACGGCTCCTATAATGCCAGCAGAGATACCTGTTCCCCCGCCTCTAAATGGTTGAAAGATACTGACTTAATCCCGGACGAGGGGGGGATCATCTCGGTTGACTGGACAGATGACAATGGCGACGCCGGCGATGACTGTACGGAGGCCGCTATGAAAAAATTCTGTCGGAATATGGGAGAGGCCACCGTGGTTGACTCAACAATCGATGATCCCGCCGGCATTTCCTGGGGGGTTCCATCATATTTGTTGGATAGCGCCGTTGAATCCCAGATGGGCGAGCCCCTGCGGGTTGTGAAGGGGCGGGTTTATAGCGACCTCAACCCAGATGGCAGCTTTGTCAAGCCTTTGGGTCTGGTCCAGGAATTCAAGTACAACCTGCGGATGGGCGCTATGGTATTTAACAAAGGCGCCGGCACGACGACCGAGTGCTATCCGGAACCCAGGCCGCCAGACAATTCCTCCTATCGGGCCTCTCTCTTCGACTGCCTGAGCGCCAAAGGTAGTGCGATTAACGCTACCACCATCGCCCTTGACCCCAGCCAGAGCGACGGCGGTCGGATCATCAGCTATATCGACGACGAAGACCACGGTTATAACGATTATTTGGTTAAGCAACTGAACCAGATCGAAGCCACGGCCTGGACACCGTCGGCCGAGGCATTTTTCAACGCGATTGGCTACTTTACCCAGGATAATAGGGTAACTGCCGACAGACCAAACGGTCTCAGAATCAATGGTGTCGATGATTTTGTCTGGGAACACGATATGACCCTGACAACCCCGGTCTGGACTGAAAACACTTATTATACAGCCGGCGCCAAGGTCAAATTTACCCATAACTGGGACACGGACGGTGACGGCACCGCGGATTACACCAAAACCAAGCTCTATTTCACCCGCAACGGCGGGACTTCCACCGCCGGGGCGAGCGGTATAGATAATGACGAGGGGGTGGACTGGACTCCTTACGACCCGGTCCAGGCCGGCTGCCAGGATAATAATATACTGCTGATAAGCGACGGCGCTTCTACTGCCGATATTAACAGCTATATGACGAATTTAGCTTCGGCCAGCGGCGACAGCAGCGATACGGGCACCGACGGCGAATGTCTCACGACCAGCGGCAACCACTCCCAGTTCGGCAGCACCTTCCTGGACGATCTGACCTATTATGCCAGCCAGAGCAGCAACACCACTCTTTACCCCACCGGCTATCAACAAGTGTGGGGCCGCGATAAGCAGCCCATCAAGACCTATGTGGTTTCAAACGGCGCTTTGGACCAAAGCGCCGCCACCCCGCCAGAGTGCAGCGACCAGACCCTGCTGACCAATGCTGCCGAAAACTCGGGCACCACCCTTTTTGAATCTAATGATCCCGCCCAGCTGAAGGCCAATCTGCGCACTGTTTTCGAGTTGATCGGCGGGGAGGTCTCGTCCGGTTCGGCTGCCTCGGTTATCTCCCACTCCCGTAGCGGCGACGGTGCGATCTACCAGGCGATCTTCTATCCCAAACAGATCGATCAGTATGTCAACGAGGTCGACTGGGTCGGAGATGTGCATGCCCTGTGGCTCGACGAGTACGGTAATATGCGCGAAGACTGCGGTGCCACCGACTGCACAGGGGGCGGCGACCAAATCTTGAATCCGGAAACGGATTATATAATTAAATTCTACACGAATGGCGACGGGTCGGCCCGGGCCAGCAGATTTCTCGATGCGGACGGCGACTACGTCGAGACGGATATCCAGCTCAAGGACCTCAACTATCTCTGGAGCGGCGCCGAATGGCTGGCGGAGGCCAGTACGGATCAACGAACCTATGACAGTGAACAGCAGGCGAGGTATATCTTTACGATGCTGCGCGACAGTACCGAGACTCCTAAGATGATACCATTTACTCCGGCGGCGGTTAATACCGCATTAACTGAAAAAGGCAAATCTTACTCCGCTTATTTCAACGCGGTTGACGATACCGAGGCCAATGCCATTATCAACTATATCCGGGGCGACGATCAGAGCTACCGGTCGCGGCGGCTCGACTGGGACGGCGACGGCGTGACGGAGACGGTCAAGCTGGGCGATATTATCCATTCCACCCCGACCCTGGTGGGATCTCCGGCCGAAAACTACGATGTGATCTATGGCGACCCGACCTATCGCACCTTCCGCAAGCAGTATCAAAACCGGCGAGCGGTAATCTACGCCGGCGCTAACGACGGCGGTCTGCACGCCTTTAACGGCGGTTATTACGACCGGCATAACAAGCAGTTTCTGCCGGCGCCGCCGGCGAGTCCAGCCCTGAAGAACTATGATCTGGGGGCCGAATTATGGATGTATGTCCCGAAAAATGTTTTCCCGCATCTGCGCTGGCTGACCGAAACCGATTATGGCAAGGCCCATAACTATTATGTTGACGGCAAGCCGTATGTCTTCGATGCCAAGATATTTACCAATGATACTATCCACCCCGGCGGCTGGGGCACGGTCCTGGTGGTCGGCATGCGCTACGGCGGCGGCAATATCCAGGTGGACAGCAACGGCGACGGCACCGTTGACGAGACCATGAGCTCTGCATATATTATCATGGATATCACCAATCCGGAATATCCACCGGTGGTCCTGGCCGAATTTACCCACCCCGGCCTGGGTTATACCGTCGGCTCGCCCACTGCCATCCCCATGTTGCGATGCGACAAGAACACCCTGGATGGGTTAAATACTTGTAATAATAATCAATGGCCAATGGACTGGTACCTGGCCTTTGGCTCCGGACCCCATAGCAACCTGGCGCCGCCGGCCGGCCCGGATGCCGGCATGCAGGGTTTAAGCGATCAGGAGGCCGGGCTTTATATCCTGACGCTGGGCGGCGTCGGGACCACGGCAGCTCTTGGTAATATCGGCTCCGGCCAGACAGCCGACGGCACGGATCCCACCTTTCTTAATCAACCCGAGCTCGTCGGGGGGCAAACCCTCTTTCCCGGGTTTTGCAGTGATCCGGTCTTTACCAACAAAACCGCCTGTGAGGACCACATCGATACCTGGACTCCGGCGCATTGCTCAAAAGAGGGTTATGCCACTGAAGCCGCCTGCACAGACGTCCCGGAGGTCTGGACGCCGGGGGAATGCTCCAATATAGATTATGGTACTGAAGCAAGCTGTACAGCCGCCCGGGAAATCTGGACCCCTGATACCTGCTCGAATGATGATTATTCCAATCAAGACGACTGCGTAGCCGCCTTTGAAAAGTGGACCTGGACGGCGGGGACTTGCTCGAATGATGACTATTCCAATAAAACCGACTGCGAAGCCGCCTTTGAAAAGTGGACCTGGACGGCTGGGGAATGCTCGAATGATGACTATTCCAATAAAACCAGCTGCGAAGCCGCCTTTGAAAAGTGGATCGCGGCCGCCTGTTCTATCTCTGAGGGGGGGTTTACTCAATCTAATTGTGAAGCAGAGCCATACCTCGGGATCTGGACTGGGGATGCTTGCTCTGTCTCGAGCTGGTGGTTTGCTGAAGGGTATACCATAGATGACTGTAAGTATTTGTTTTCTAATACGACCTGGATTGATGCTGCCTGCTCTAATTCTTTTTCTCCCGATCAAACGAGCTGCGAAGCCGCCCCTGCAACCTGGCACTGGACTGCTGGGGAATGCTCGGATTTGACCTCTCCCGGTCAAACGAGCTGCGAAGCCGCCCCTGCAACCTGGAACTGGACGGCTGGGGAATGCTCGGATTCGGTCTCTTCCGATCCAGCGAGTTGTATCGCCAAAAATGCAACCTGGACGCCGGAGTCCTGCTCTAATAATTCTTATGACAATCAAACCGAGTGCGAAGACGCCCCGGAGGTCTGGACGCCGGGGGAATGTTCGAACGATGCCTATGGCAATCCAACCGACTGCACAGCCGCCCGTGAAACCTGGATCCCTGATACCTGCTCGGATTCTCGCTGGAGCACCCAAGGCCAATGTACTACCCCCCAGGAAACCTGGACTACGATCAACCTGGGCAGTTCTTTTTACGGCGATTTTATCGCGGTCGATTACGACCTGTCCTTCCAGGTCGAGTCCCTTTACTTCGGGTCGGTGTACGGGGCTAACACCAGTGATCATCGTTTACACAAAGGCGCCCTGCACCGGTTGGTGATAAATGATGATCCCAACCCGGCCAACTGGAGCCTGAACACCTTTTATGATGTCCAGAGCCCGGTTACCGCCGCGCCGTCCGTCGCCACGGACGGGTCGCGGGCGTGGCTCTATTTTGGCACCGGCCGCTTTTTCTCGGCCAAGGAAGACAAGGCCATCTTAGCGACGACTCCGCCGACCCAGTTTCTGGGCCTGAAAGAAAACTATGACAGCCATGGGGAGATGGATCTTTATTCACCCAACAGCGGGACTCTGGTTAATGTTACCGATACCGTTGTCATGAATGATGGCCTTGGCCGGCTAGACCCAACTCCGCTTTCGGACGTGACCTACTTTGGCGAGTTGAACCTGAAAATGTCGGAGTTGAGTGGTGGCCTGGATCTCTATAACGGCTGGAAAATTGAACTGGATAATGGAGAACGGGTTATCGGCCAGCCCGCCATTCTGGGAGATATCGTGACTTTCACCTCTTATATCCCCTCCAACGATCCCTGTGTTCCCGACGGAACCAGTTATCTGTGGGCGCCGTATTTTCGGACCGGCACCGCCTTTTATAGATCGGTTATCGGCACGAATGTTGTGACGGGAGGCACCGAAGTGCTGCGCAAAATAAGCCTTGGCGCCGGGCTTTCCACTACGCCGAATATCCATACCGGGGCGGGTGACGGCAGTAAAGCCTTTGTCCAGAGCAGTACCGGCGCCATTACCAGTATCGAGCAGACCAACCCAGGAGTAGTAAAAAGCGGGATGCGGTCATGGCGCGAGCTTGGCAGCATAGGTGGTAGCTGTAATTGATGTTTCTCGGTTCTGAATAACAGGACGGGGGAGCGGAAGTTTTTCGGTGAGAGCTCCGCGAATTTTTACTGGCGGGCGGACTGAATTAATATAACCTGCGGGGGAAGACTTTTTTCTTCAGGGCAAAAAGAGAACTTTTGATGAATTCGCAAAAAGTCGGAATTGCCATAATGCCATTTCGACTAACGAGAGAAATCTTAATAGCTCCAATGAGTTTAAGAACAAGATTTCTCACCTGCGTTCGAAATGACAGCTTTTTTGAACTTTTTGCGAGGCGATCAACTTTTAGGGTGCAAAATGATGGAAATGTTTAAGGTAAAGTCGGGCAGCGGGGGATTCACTTTGATCGAGGTGATGGTTGTTGTTGGGATTATCGGGATTCTCGCGGCCGTGGCGGCGCCCGCTTATTTCAATCACGTTATGCGGAGCCGCCAGACCGACGCGATTTACGAGTTGATGGCGATCAATGCCTCTCAGGAGAGGTATTTCGCCGAAGCCGGCACCTATGCCGCCACTTTCGGGGATCTGGACGTGTATAAAAGCGCCGGGGCCGGCGATTATACCGGCAAATATTTTACCTATAATCTTGCCGGCGGCATGATTACCGCCACCGCCGATCTGGACGGTGATCCGGCCACTGAGACGATTTGGCAGGTGAAGGTCGGTGATATCAACGATAAGCCGACCCAGCTCAGCTCTTCCAACGAGAAATTCGGTTGGTCTTCCCTGGCGGCGGTCCTGGCCGACTAGTTTTTTTGCATTACCTCGAAGTGCGCGGGACGACTGCTGCTTCAGTAGGCAATAAAGAACTCCTGCATTAAAGGGGCTTTTTTTTTGCCCGACAAGGATAGCGATCAGGTTTGGGTTGCGGAAAGAACCCTTTTGCCGCAGTTTAGAGTTGTCAATGTCCTTATACCGCAAAGGCATAAGTCTCGTTTGAGCAGACAAGCTGCTCAACTCGGCTTTAACCTCTCCCCTCTGACTGGTAAGCCGTTGTAAATAAATAATCATCACATTGAAATGCTGCACTCGGCATCAGGGGTCCTAACAAACTGGGCAAAAATGTAATGGTCATTTCGTAACGGTCTCTTAAGTTTCATTTGCCTTTTTCATCTGAATCCGGTTCTTTGCGTAAATACCGATGAGCTATCTGAACAACATCACATACCTTTTCGACCTGCTGGTCCGGGAGGAGTTGATCTCGGAAGAGCAGAAGGAGATGCTTGCCCGGAAGGGTTCCCATCAGCGCCAGCTCCTGCTCCGGGAGCGGCGCAAGAAGAGCGGCTCGACCCGGCGGGTCCGGGAACCGGATCTGGTCGAGGTTATAGTCTCGCTCCACCTGGAAATCCCCGGCGACAAGCATCATCCCCTGACCGAGGAGATGATCATGCGGACCGTGGCCGGGGACCATGGTTTGCCGTTTAAGAAGCTCGATCCCCTGGAACTCGATCTGGAGGTGGTCACCAGGACCATTCCCAAGAACTACGCGGTCAAGCACCTGATGATTCCGTTCGCCCTTAAAAACGGGGTTCACGAGATCGCCATGTACGACCCAATTAAGCTCGAGGTCCTCGATGAGATCGAGCGGGCCAACAAGATCACCATCAAGCCCTATATCAGCACCCGGACCGATATCAGCCGGATGCTGGCCGAGTTTTTCGGTTTCCAGAGCTCCATTTCGGCGGCCGAGGTCCATCTGGCCAAGCCGCTGGTCGATCTCGGCAACCTCGAACAGTACGTCAAGATCAACCGGGCTGGAGAGATCACCTCCTCGGACCATCATATCACCGCCGCGGTCGATCACTTCTTCACCTACGCTTTCGATCAGCGGGCCAGCGACATCCATATCGAGCCCAAACGGGAAAAGAGTCTGGTCCGGCTGCGGATCGACGGGGTGCTCCACACCATCTACAATCTGCCGATGGCGGTCCACTCGGCCATCGTCTCCAGGCTGAAGACCCTGGCCCGGATGGACATCGCCGAGCGGCGGCGTCCCCAGGACGGCCGGATCAAGGTGGACCACGAGGATCACGAGGCCGAGATCCGGGTCTCCACCGTGCCGGTGGCCTTCGGCGAGAAGGTGGTGATGCGGATTCTCGATTCGGCCGTGATGTTCCAGGATGTCGAGAATCTGGGGTTCAGCGCCCGCGATCTCGAGGTTTACCGGGGCTTCATGAAAAGCCCCCACGGCATCGTCCTGGTCACCGGCCCGACCGGCAGCGGTAAATCGACCACCCTTTACTCTACCCTCAAGCAGATCTCCACTTCCGAAAACAATGTGGTCACCATCGAAGAGCCGATCGAGATGATCCATGAGGAGTTTAACCAGATCGCGGTCCAGAACCAGATCGGCGTGACCTTTTCGACAATTCTCCGCAATGTCCTCCGCCAGGACCCGGATATTATCATGATCGGCGAGATCCGGGACCTGGATACGGCGGTCAACGCGATCCAGGCCGCCCTTACCGGCCATTTGGTTTTTTCGACTCTGCACACCAACGACGCGGTTTCCTCGATCAGCCGGCTGGCCGATCTCGGCACTCAGCCCTTCCTGATCGGCTCGACCCTGCTTGGTGCCATGGCCCAGCGCCTGGTGCGGACCATCTGCCCGGGCTGCCGGCAGCCGGTCAAGGTCGATGCCGGCCTGCTGCGTAATTTCGGCTTTCCCGTCGAGGGCGAGGGCAAGATCGAGCTGCAGGCCGGGAAGGGCTGCCGGCAATGCCGGCACACCGGTTTTCTGGGGCGGTCGGGCGTTTTCGAGATATTCCCCGTTTCCGATGCGATCAATCGTATGATCTGCCAGGGGGGGTCCGAAGCGGAGATCCGCGAGCAGGCGATCAAGGAAGGGATGACCACCCTTAAGGAAGATGCCTGGCGGAAGGTTAAAAAAGGGATCACCACCTATGAGGAGGCGGCCCGGGTCACCGGGTAAGCGCTTACAGGGCATCACATCTTGCGGCGATCGGTCCGGCTCACGTACTGAAGTACGCATCGCCGTCCCGCTTGCCGCAACCTGCGGCACCCTGTAATCGCTTACCGGATGGGAGAATGGCCGAGCCCGGGCGGCTCATTCCGTGATCGGTTACGATTCGAGTTGTCTCGGAGCAGTCTCTCTTTGCCAAAAAGCGAGATACTGGTTATAATAATAGATAAGCAGTTGACGGCGTCCCTTGCTTTCGTTGAAAGGCAGGGGTTTTTTGTTGGTGTGTTTTTAGAAGGAGAAG
>JAWOIQ010000165.1:0-4837 GCA_046484585.1 Desulfurivibrionaceae bacterium | reverse complement strand
CGGCGGTGAGGGCAAGGCCGCCCTCGACAGCAAGCGCGCCGCGGAGGACCCCTGGGGCAATCAGCGGAAAGGCGGCAAAATAACCGCCACCATCGACCGCACCGACTTCGGGATCACTTATAACAACACCCTTCCCAATGGCGGGGTGACGATCGGCAACACCGTCGAAATCGTCACCGATTTTGAAATTGTGATCCCTGAAACGGCGCCGCCAAAACTGGGAAATCGATTAAATCAGGATTAACGTAAGGTACAATAGACGATGAACCGGATATATTACGCCATACTGCTTGCCCTGATGGTTTTCGCGCAACTCCCCGCAACAACGGTAAAGGGCGAAGACGCCCCCCGGGAAAGCCGCATCTCCCCAAAGGAGTGCCTTGAATGTCATGAAAAGATCTGGAATGAAGGCACGGCCAAGCGATTCGTCCATGCCCCTTTTCAGGAAAAAAAATGTTTCGACTGCCACGCGGCCGACTCGTCGCTGGGTACTGAAGATTCAGACACCGCCGACGAATCCGATCCCGATAAGATAAACTGGACCGGGAAAAGCCTGGTGCCGGCCACCAGCCACTGGTTTGAATTCACTACCGAGAACGAACCCGCCATCATGATTCTGGAGGCGACCTATGGTTCCAGAGTCCGGCTCTACCGTGAAATCCGGATCCCCCCTTTAATTGAACTGCCCAATCTGACCGATATCTACCAAGATAAAGCACCGATGATTAACGATGTGAAAGTCCTGGCCGTGGAAAAAGGGGTCTTCTTAAAGGCCACCATCTCCTGGAAAACCGATCGGCCGACCACCTCGGCGATATCTTACGGGATCAAGGAACTAAAGCAGAAAACCATAAATGACAACCGCTTACAGACCGATCACCTGGAAATTCTCAGCCAGTTGGAACATGGTGAGACTTACCGATTCCGGATTATCGCCGAGGATTCGGTCGGCAACCCCGCGAAATCGGATATATATGAATTCAGCACCGCTTCAACCTTTTCCAGCCCGGGCCTTGAGGAACTCGAGAAATGCTGCCTGGCGACGCCTTTGGGACTGAAAAGCCGTTTCTACCGTAAGGGCGGCAGCTATCTGATCAACATCACCCTGGCCCGCCCGGTAAAAATATTTTTCAAGATAAAGGAAGGCATCGGTTCAGAAAACCAGGAAGCCATGGAAGAGGAGTCGCCGGACATCAAACATGTCATCGTCAACGAAAAAAAGACCATCTCCCTGGTCGTCTGCAAAAACTGCCACCAGGACATGAGCGGTCATCATCCGGTTAACGTCTTCCCTAAAAAAAAGATGGTGATCCCGGACGATTACCCTACTCTGGACGACGGCAGGATAAGCTGCGTCACCTGCCACAATCCCCACGCATCCGACCTGCAATTTCTGATGATTAAGGACTACACCGGGGAACTTTGCGTGGGCTGTCACAGCGAATTCGGATCGATCGGAAAGAATGCCCCGGAAGAGAAGTCAAAAAAATTGGCAGGCAACAAGATATACTCATTCGACATCATTGCGCCGTGATTGCCCCCAGCCCATAGCAAACCGATCAAGGGATAAGCCGTCAGATCGGACTTTTTGCGACGGCATCATTACTTACAACCGAAAATCACGGGGAAGCCCGCCCGAACGCACCACCTCTTCCAGAAAACGATTGACCATGCGCTCCTCTCCCGGCGGCACCAGAAACCCCGGCACCGGCCGGGTCGGCAGCAGACAGGCCTCACCGGGTTCGGGGCGGCGGCCGCCGGCGAGCTTATCCAGATAGGCCAGGACATCGTTCATATTACCCCAGAATCCGTTTCGGTCGAGATCTTCGAGAAGCTGGCTGACCACAATATTCAGGGTGACAAGCCATTCCGGGACTTCGGCAATGCCCTGGGCAAGACAAGATCTCGTCGAACCGAAACTCCGGCAGCCGAAGGGCCTGACCGGATAAACGGTGCAGCGCTCATTCCGGAGAAAGACGCACGGTTCATAGATCCAGGGCGCCTCCGCTTCCGGTTCCGATTCACGCCCGGCCAGGCAATCGGCGGCCAGTTCATTGGTGGTCATGTCCGGCCGCGCCCGTTCGCCGAGGTCGGGCAAGGGAGGCAGTTTCCTCTCTTGCCCGGCCAGAAATGCGGTTATCGCCCTGCCTTCGGCGGTGGTCATGGTCACGCTCTGGGTGCAACAGGCGGCGCATCCCTCCCGGCAGGCAAATTGAATTCCCGCCACCTCTTTTTGATAAATCCCGTAAATATTTGCCAACATTGGCCTCACGCTCCTTTATAATGACAGAAACCGGTCGGATCGACCGACAAAATATTATTAGAAATTTTCGAATTTGCCGCTAGTATAGGAAAGGGACTCCCGCGAGACAAGATTTATCGCAACCCTGAATCCGTTATCGGGCGCCCCGCAGGGCGGCGGGTGTATTCCAGCCACCACGGCTCGCTGTCTATATTTGACGCAAAAACAATCATATATCGTGAATCATTGCACTAAGCCGTCACGGATTCAGGGTAACGGAGCACAACCTATGCGCCCGGGTCTTGCCTCCAACTTCAGGGACAATATGGACAGAAAGCGCACAAATCCAATCATAACCAATCACGGGATGAGCCGCCCGGGTTCGGCTCATCTCCCCTATCGAAGAGGATCCTGATGAGACCTCCGGTCACGCCGCTTCTGGTTATTTCGCTTTTAACAACTCTGCTGTTCCCCATCAGCAGCCGGGCAAGCTCTGAGGAAAGTCGCTATTTTAAGGCCGAACCTGCCGCCGACCGCGTCATCCTCACCGGTTTTACCAGAGCCCGGGCAACCATGAAACTCACGAGCCTGCTAACCGAGCGGATCATCGAAGTCAAGGGTGACACCGGCGACCGGATCGGTAAAGACGGTGTTTTTGCCCGCCTCGACCCGAGCTTTGCCGAACTCGATCTGCAGGGAGTCAAGATCGAGCAGGAAAAAGTGACCAGCAGAATCGATTACCTCGAAAATGAACTTCGGCGATACCGGACCCTGTTCGAAAAGCAGTCGGTCTCCGAAGCAAAGCTCGACTCGCTGACCCATGAGCTGGACCAGGCCAGGCTGACCCTCCGGGAACTGCAGACCGAAGAGCAGAGGCTTCGGGAGCATCTTAAACGCCACCTGATAACCGGGCCGGCCGGCTGGCTGGTCATCGCCCGCCACGCGGAGCCAGGCGAATGGGTGACGATGGGCACGCCCCTGGCCGAGATCGGGGATTTCCGCACCCTGCTGGTACCTTTCGCCGTAAGCCACGCCGAATATCTCCGGATCAAGCAGACGGCCAAAGCCCTAAGCCTCCACCTTCCCGAGGAAGGCCTTACCGTCCCGGCCGAACTTCACACGATCTCCCCGGATTTCGATCCCCAGACCCGAAAGTTCAATCTGGAGCTCATCATCGGGACTCCCCTGCCCGAACAGCGCGGCGGCATCAGAACCGAACTTGCCATCGAAATGCCCGAGCCCGGCGGCGCCCTGCTGGTGCCGGCAAGCGCTGTCGATAAACGTTACGATACCCACTGGCTGACCGCGGCCGATGGTGAAAAGGTAGCGGTTATCGTCCTCGGCCCCGGCCCGGAACCGCTTACCCTGCGGGTCTCCGGCGAAGGAATCAAGGCCGGCGACAAATTCCTCCGCGCCCCGGCCGACGACCGGCCCGCGGACCGGGAGTAACGCCCCATGCAGGGAATCATCTCCTTTACCCTCAGGCAACGGGTCCTCTTCAACCTGCTTTTCGTCCTGCTGATGGTAATCGGGGTTTTGGTCATGTTCAAAAGCCCGGTGGAGCGCTATCCCAATATCGACTTCGGCAAGGCTTACATCAACACCTACTTTCCGGGCGCTTCGCCCAGGGATGTCGAGACCCTGATCACTAAGGAGATCGAGGACTCCATCGAAGACCTGGAAAATCTCGACTACATCCGCTCGACCTCCTACCGGGAGCGCTCCAGCATCCTGGTCAAATTCATCGACGACACCGATTACCAGCGCAGCTACGACGAGATGAGGCTCAAGGTCCAGGCCGTTATCGACGAGCTGCCCCCCGAGGCGGAGCCGCCCCGCTTCACCTATATCGACGTCAACTTCTGGCAGCCGACCTTGAGCATCAGCCTCTACGGCGACCGGGACAACCGGGCCTTGAGCCTGATGGCCGATGAGCTGAAAATATCCCTGCGCCAGATCAAGGGGGTCAGGGAGGTGCGGCTCCAGGGCGAATTCACCCGTGAATTCCATATCGAGCTCGACCCGGTGCTGATGAGGCGCTTCGGAGTGACTTTCGACGAGACCGCCGCCGCCCTGGAAAGCGCCAATATCTCGATTCCGGCCGGCGACTACACCACATCGGGCGGCGAATTCATTATCAAGGTGGACGAGCGTTTCCGCGACCGGCAGGCGGCGCTCGACACCATCGTCCGCCGGGACGGAGACGGCTCCTTTATCCGGGTCGCCGATCTGGCCGCGGCCGCCTATCTCTCCCACCGCGACCCTTTCGCCTTGACCTCGGGAACCGAATGAAACCGGAGGACTTCGAGGTCACCATCGCCCAGGTGCTCCTGAAGGACAAGGTCAGCCAGTTCATGGCGGCCTTTCTGCCCGTTACCGACCAGGAAGCCCGAGAATTCTATACGTTTATCAATCAGAAAGCGAAGATAAGCTTTTTGACGGTAAACCCGGACACATTCCGGGAGGCGGTTGAACTGAACAAAGGAGAACTTGAAGCCTATTTTGAAGAAAACCGGGAGAACTACCGCCTTCCGGACCGGATCCGCGTCGCCTACATTGAAGTGAGTCCCGAACTTTTCATGGAACGCGCCCGGG
>JAWOIQ010000104.1:0-48332 GCA_046484585.1 Desulfurivibrionaceae bacterium | reverse complement strand
GCGGCACCACCGCTGTTCGCCCTGAACAGCGATACCGGGATCGATCCGGCGGACAATATCACCAATGACGGCGTGGTTAACGTCACCTTGACCGACTCCGGCGACTATTGGCGCTACAGTGTCGATGGCGGCACGACCTGGATGGACGGCACGGGCGGCAGCTTTACCCTGGCTGAAGGGGTCTACGCGGCCGGGACGATCCAGGTTGAACAATACGATGTGGCCGGGAACGTCAGTGTCCCCGCCGACAATGACGTGGAGATCACTATCGACCAGACGGTGAACGATCCGGCTCTTGCCCTGAACAGCGATACCGGGATCGACCCGGCGGACAACATCACCAATGACGGCGTGGTCAATGTTACCCTTGATGCGGATGTCGCCGGCTGGCGCTACAGTATCGATGGCGGGATGAACTGGTTGGATGGCACGGGCGTCACCAGCTTTACCCTGGCCGAAGGGGTCTACGCGGCGGGAGACATCATGGTGGAACAGACCGATCTGGCCGGTAATGTCAGCAGTCAGATCGTGAATGAGGCGGAGATTACCATCGACCAGACGGTGAACGATCCGGCTTTTGCCCTGAACAGCGATACCGGGATCGACCCGGCGGACAACATCACCAATGACGGCGTGGTCAATGCCACCCTTGATGCGGATGTCGCCGGCTGGCGCTACAGTGACGATGGCGGCACGAACTGGGTGGATGGCGCGGGCGCCAGCTTTACCCTGGCCGAAGGGGTCTATGGGATCGGGGACATCATGGTGGAACAGACCGATCTGGCCGGTAATGTCAGCAACCAGATCGTGAATAACGCGGAGATTGCCATCGACACCACCCCGCCCGCGACACCACCGCTGTTCGCCCTGAACAGCGATACCGGGATCGATCCGGCGGACAATATCACCAATGACGGCGTGGTCAACGTCACCTTGACCGACGACGGTGTCAGCTGGCGCTACAGTGTCGATGGCGGCACGAGCTGGGCGGATGGCACGGGCGGCAGCTTTACCCTGGCCGAAGGGGTTCATGGAATTGGCGCTATCCAGATCGAGCAGTTTGACAGTGCGGGTAACGTCAGTGTGCCGGCTGGCAACACTGCGAAGATCATTATCGACACTATCGTGGCCGCCCCGATCATTACCTTGGATACCGATGCCAACTATAACACGCTCGGCACCTTCACCGTGAGCGGCACTGAAATCGATGCAACTCTAGAGTACAGCACCGACAGTTCCAACGGCATGGACGGTAACTGGAGCAACGAAGCTCCAATTTTGGATATTCCTGGGGATTATCGCTTTTACGTTCGCCAGACCGATCTTGCCGGTAACATCAGCACCGGCGCCCTGCTCCAGTTCACCTATGGCACGGCGGATTTCGACGACACTCTCGAAGGCGATGGTTCTGACAATATTCTTATCGGCAGAAGCGGCAACGATGTTCTTCATGGTAACGGTGGCAACGATACCCTCTATGGCGATGCCGGTGACGATATCTTAGTTGGCGGCCTCGGGATTAACACTCTCTATGGCGGTGACGGCAATGATATCTTTATAGGTGGCGTCGGCACCGATACGATGTATGGCGGCCCGGGCACCGATACTGCAAGTTACGTCAACTCCGTATTCGGCGTTAGTGCCTCGCTGGCCACCGGACTGGGCACTGAGGGCGATGCTGATGGCGACACTTTTTACAGCATAGAAAACCTGACGGGTGGAGCGGGTGACGACACCCTCACTGGCGATGACAATAACAACATCCTCACGGGCGGCGCCGGTAACGACACCCTCATCGGCGGCCTTGGCAATAACATCCTCTACGGTGGAGACGGCGATGACATCTTCATCGGAGGGTATGGCAATGACACGATGTATGGCAATACCGCTACAGTCGTCGGCACTGACATCGACACGGTCAGCTACGCCGAACTTAGCGTGGGCATCAATGCCTCATTGGCAGTCGGGTCTGGCGCCGATATCTATGGCACCTTTATTGATTATTACCATAACATAGAGAACCTGACGGGGGGGTCTGGGAATGACACACTGGAAGGGGATGCCGCTGACAATATCCTGATCGGCGGTAGCGGTAACGACACCCTTTATGGCGGTGCCGGTAACGACACCCTTTATGGCGG
Source organism: Desulfurivibrionaceae bacterium (assembly GCA_046484585.1). Lineage (GTDB taxonomy): Bacteria > Desulfobacterota > Desulfobulbia > Desulfobulbales > JAGXFP01 > JAGXFP01. The sequence continues at coordinate 46,191 of JAWOIQ010000104.1, read as the reverse complement.
CGCCGGTAACGACAACCTTTATGGCGGAGCCGGTGATGATATTCTTATCGGCGGCCCCGGAGCTGACGCTCTTATCGGCGGGGAGGGCAGTGACACTGCCAGCTACGTCAACGCCGGGTCACGCGTTTTTGCTTCGTTGTTCGATGAGGAATTTCGACTTGGTGAAGCAATCGGCGATACCTATGACAGCATAGAGAACCTGACCGGCTCCGACTATAACGACTATCTGTATGGCGATGCCCGCTCCAATATCCTGATCGGCGGCCTGGGCAATGACTATCTGGATGGAGGCGGAGGTGACGACTTCATATATGCCAACCAGGGAAGAGACACGGTCTCTGCCGGGGACGGGAACGATACCATCTATGTGTCATCCTTAACCGTACCTAACTCAATCGACGGCGGCTCAGACAACGGCGGCCCCGGTGACACCTTGGTGTTACAGGATCTGGGCGCCGCCTACGATCTCACAGACCTCGCCGCTGTCACGAGCAATATCGAGACCTTGAATATCAGTAACGATAGTACTGATACGGTAATTACTATAACCAGTCAGGATATCCAGAATATGGTTAATAACGGTAATGCTTCGGAATTGACTGTTAAGGTGGACGGCGGCGATAGTCTCAACCTTTCTACTGTCGGAGGCGAAGATATGGTCATTACGACGATTGATGCAAACCATACGGATTACACAGTTTACAGTGATGCAACGCATACGCAACAAATCGCACAGATTCATTGGGAAGTCGCTTAAAGATTTCGCGCTTTTTTGTTTGCACATGGTCTGAATCAGTTATCTCGGTGCTTCGGCATACCTATTAATCAGTCACGAGTTCCCTTTCATGACCGAAACATCTCATTCCTCCCCTGCTCCTGACGGGTCGGCTGAAAAGCTTGACGGTCCGGATGTGCTGACAGCGATCACCGCCCTTTGCGGCCCCGATCCTGCGGTCGCGGGCCAGCTGCAAAAGGGCTTCAAACATCTGGTAACCGCCAATGACTGGGCGGCTGCAATCGGCCGGCTTGAGCGGATGGATCTTTCCGCCAAGCATTTCAGGGGGGTGTTGCGGGATGTTTTTCATCTGTCTGGCGATCTAGTCCTGCTGCGAAACGGGGAAGGCTGTTTCTCTCTGGTTTACCGAATGGAGCAGCGGTGGCAGTATCTGGGCGAAGACGGCACTCCGTTGCCTGAAGAAGTCAATATCGAAAGCGGGGCCGATGTCGAGGCCGTGGTGCTGGAGATGCCGCGGGGCGCGGATAAATCCGGCGGCTTTGCTTCCCTGGCCGCTTTGTGGCCGGAACTTCGCGCAGCCTGGGCGGAGATCGGGATTGCCAGCCTCTTTATCAACTCCGGCCAGCTTTTGCTGCCGATCTTCGCCCTGCTGATCTATGACAAGATCGCCCTGAACGGGATGTTCGAGACCCTATGGGCGCTGGTCTTCGGGATGGGAATCTATCTTGCCACCGATGCCGGAATGCGCCTGGTGCGGAGCTGGACCACGGAGCGGATCAGCGTGGACCAGACCCTGCGCAGCGATGAACGGCTCTGGTCGAGAATGGTCGCCCAGGTTGATCATCCTCCCGGCGGTTTTTCCCGCTTTCTCTCCAATTATCGCGATCTGACCCTGTCCCGTGACTTTGTCTCCTCCACTTATCTGCTGTCGATTGCGGATATCCCCTTTCTTTTCCTCTATCTTGGCGTGATCGGCTTCATCTCCTGGCCCTTGATGATTGCCGCCGTGACCCTTGTCCTGCTCTACGCGGCGATCGGACTGGTGCTGCAGACCCGGCTGACCGGACTTTCCAAGGAAGCCGAGCAGAAGAACACCCTCAAGATGTCGTTTATGGGCGAAACCCTGGGCTGCCTGGATGTGGTGCGGACCACGCCGGGCGCGGGCGTTTTCCTGCGGGGCTGGCGCCAACTGGCGAAACAGTCGACGGATTTCGATACCAGAAGACGCCTGGCGGCGCATCAACTGACCATGTTTTCGACAATCATGCAGACCGTAACCACCGTGGTTATCCTGACCGCGGGGGTCTACCTGATTTATGCCCAGTTGCTGAGTATCGGCAAGCTCATCGCCTGCAACATCCTGGCGGGGCGATCCATGGCGCTGGTGGGGTCCTTATTTGCGGTGACCGGGAAGTGGCGGGATTTCATGCGTTCCGCCGAGAGGTTGGAGGAAAGCCTCGAAGAGGTCGAGGAACGCGAATGCACCCCCCGGCCGACTATTGTGGGCAACATTTCGGTGATCGGGATCGGCAAACACTATGAGGAGCGGCCGCCGGCGCTGGAGGATGTCTCGTTTAGGGTCGCGCCCGGCGAGCGCATCAGTCTGCTGGGCCGACCCGGGGCCGGCAAATCGACCCTGTTGCGGTCTCTTGGCGGGCTCTGCCGGCCTGATACCGGGAAGATTCTGATCGACGGCCTGGCCCTCGATGATATTTCCCGTTCTGATCGGGTTAAATGGCTGGCCTATAAGGGTCAGGATCCGGCGGTTTTTGCCGGAACCCTGGAGGAAAATCTGCGGATTTCCGGATGTAAGGACGCCGGCCGGTTCAGCGAGGCGATCTGGGCCTCCGGTCTTGAAATTGAATTCACCAGCGGCCGGATGTCGCTGGGGATGCAGCTGGAAGAACGCGGCACCAATCTTTCCGGCGGTCAGCGCCAGAAGGTCGCCCTGGCCCGGGTTTTCGCCCAGCCCGCCCGGATAATGCTGCTCGACGAGCCCACCCTGGGGCTCGATCCCGAAAGCGAGCGGCTGCTGGCCGAGCGTCTGCCGAAGCTTCTCGACAGTTCCGCGGTGCTGATCATGACAAGCCACAGCCCGGTCATGCTCAAAACGGTGCAGCGGATTATCGCCCTGGACGGCGGCAAGGTGGTCGCCGACGGCCCCCGCGAAAAACTGGTGACCTTGCCCTCCTCCTAAAAAGTTCGGATTCGTTATCGACTTACCCGTATACCGGTTCGCCGAGCCCTCCCTCATTTCATCTCTCCTTCTTGTTTTCTTGTCTCTTCCGCACTTCAGCTCTTTCATTTCTCCCCCTTCTTCTTAACCGTTGTTCCGATAATTCCCTTGACAGGTGGTGATGACGGGACCGAGAATCTTACTATGAGAAATCGGAAGGCGGCATTCCCAATTTCAGGATCCGTCGTCAGGCAGAGGAGGCTGGAATGGCAAGCAGACAAGCTTTTGCGGTTAAGGATTGCGCCCTGATCGCTATCGCCACCGGGCGCAAGGCAACAGGCTTGACCGGTCTGTTGGATAACCTGCAGCGGATCAATACCGACAGCATCTATCATCACTTCTGGGGCGGGCTGTTATCCCCCCGTTTCGAGGTAAGGGAATTCAACAACGATTTCGCCGGCTGGGTGCGGCACAGCCTTCAGGAGTCGGTGCTGTCGGAGCGCCTGGCTGTAATCGACCCCGGTGGCTTTGCCAACCTCGAAGAGTTACGGCATGAGCTGGTCGATATCATTGAGGAACGTCTGGATGAGAGCGAAAGCAGCCGCTGGCTCAGAGCTCGGCGGCAGTTCGAATTTCTACGCTCACGGCTGGTGGTTTTCGATACTTTTCTAGAGATCGACAGGCCGGAGGAGCTGCCCGAGGTTGTCAAAAAGATGTCGACCAGTTCCATATTCTATCACTTCATCGATTCCCGGCGGCGTCTTGATATATGTTGCGATGACTTCAGTTATTGGCTGAACGGTTTCGGCGATGATTATCAGGAGCTGCAACGGGAACTGGCCGCCTTTGATCCGTTTTTCTCCAGTCTGAGTCAGACCAGGGACGGTTTGGCCCGTCTTTTCCTGCGATATTTCACCGGAGGCAGCCGATGAACCATTTGCTTGAATCTTATGCGGCAATGGTGGGTTCCGATGTTATTGAACGACTCCGGCAACTGGCCCGGCCGCTGGCTGGAATGAGTATCGTCCATGTCAACTCTACCCGGGTCGGCGGCGGGGTGGCCGAGATCCTGGAAAAACTGGTGCCGTTGACCAATGATCTGGGCATTAATACCAGTTGGGAGGTGATCAGTGGCGATCATGATTTCTACGAATGCACCAAGGGGATGCATAACGGACTGCAGGGTACCCGGCTGGACATCTCCCGCCGCCTCCTCGGGGTCTACGAGGAAACCAATTTCCTGAACGCCGAAAAGCTGCGGCCGGTTCTGGAGGAAGCGGACTTCGTCTTTATCCACGACCCCCAGCCCGCCGCCATGATGCAACACTGTCCCAAGCGCCGCGGCCAGTGGATCTGGCGCTGCCACATTGACGCCAGCCGGCCCTATCGTTCGGTTTGGAAGTACATACGCAATATCGTCACCCCCTATGACGCCAGCATCTTTTCGCTGCCGGCCTTCGCCCATCCCCTGGAGCATCCCCAGTATATAATTCCGCCGAGCATCGATCCCTTAAGCGATAAGAACGTCGAATTGCCGGAGGAAGAGGCGGCTGCCATTTATGACGCTTACGGGCTGGACGCCAGCCGGCCCCTTATCGTGCAAATCTCCCGTTATGACCGCTTTAAGGATCCGGTCGGGGTGATCCTCGCCTACCGATTGGCCAAAAAGTTTGTGCCTGATCTGCAACTGGTCCTGGCCGGCGGTGAGGCAACCGACGATCCGGAAGGGGCTCTGGTTCTCGATGAGGTTAAGGCGGCGGCCGGAAACGATCCCGATATCCATGTCCTCTTGTTGCCGCCGGACGCGCACCGCATCATTAACGCCCTGCAGCGGGCGGCCGATATCGTTTTGCAGAAATCGACCAAGGAGGGTTTCGGCCTGACCGTCACCGAAGGGATGTGGAAGGGCAAACCGGTGATCGGCGGCGATACCGGCGGCATCCAGTTGCAGGTCATCAACTACCATACCGGTTTTCTGGTCCATACCCCGGAAGGGGCCGCGCTCAGGATCCGCTATCTGATGCAGAACCGGAAGATGATGGAGGAGATGGGCGCCAAGGCGAGAAATTATGTCCGGGAGAACTTCCTGCTGACCCGGCATCTCCAGGAATACCTGACCCTGCTGGTCGGAATTCAGTTCGGGCCCGAGTACCGGATCAAGCTGATTTGAGGTAAGCGATCACAGGGCACCACATCTTGCGGCGATCGGCTCGGCTCACGTACTAAAGTTAAAGTACGCATCGCCGTCCCGCTTGCCGCAACCTGCACCACCCTGTAATCGCTTACCGGATGGGAGAAGGGTTGAACAGGCACTTCATCCCGTGATGAGCCCCACGGGCGGGGCGAAGCGAAGAAAAGGAGCTGCGATGACGGCACGGCGGATGACAGTCTGGCCGGGAAGACCTTATCCCCTTGGGGCAACCTGGGACGGCGAGGGAGTCAACTTCGCCCTTTTCTCCGAGCACGCGGACCGGGTTGAACTATGTCTTTTCGAAGGGCTGCGCGGCCGGGAGCAGGAGCGGATCGAGCTGAGACATCAGACCGACCAGGTCTGGCACTGCTATCTGCCCGAGGGCCGGCCCGGCCTCCTCTACGGATACCGGGTCCATGGCCCCTATAAACCGGAGAAGGGGTTGCGCTTCAACGATAAGAAACTGCTGATCGATCCCTATGCCAAGGCCCTGCATGGCTCCCTGCGCTGGCATGATTCGCTGTTCGGCTACCGGCTTGGCAACCCCAAAGAGGATCTTTCCTACGATCGCCGCAACAGCGCCAAATTGATGCCCAAATGCCAGGTGATCGATCCGGCCTTCACCTGGGCGGATGACCGGCGGCCCGGGACGCCCTGGCATGATACGGTGATCTATGAATTGCACGTCAAGGGCTTTACCCAGCAGCACCCCCAGGTCCCCGAGTCGCTTCGGGGCACCTATGCCGCCCTGGCGACGATGCCGGTCATCGAATACCTCAAAGGACTGGGGGTTACCGCCGTCGAACTTATGCCGGTCCATGCCTTTATCGACGAAAGAAATCTGGTCGAGAAGGGGTTTCGCAACTACTGGGGATATAACTCGATCGGGTTTTTCGCCCCGGAGATGCGCTACTCCGCCTCCGGCAACATCTCCGAATTCAAGACCATGGTCAAGACTCTCCATTCCGCCGGAATCGAGGTGATCATCGACGTGGTTTACAACCATACCGCCGAGGGCAACCGCCTCGGCCCGACCCTTTCCTTCCGGGGGATCGACAATCTCGCTTACTATCGTCTGCAACCGGAGGGCAAACGCTACTACAAGGACTACACCGGGTGCGGCAACACCTTGAATATGCGCCATCCCCGGGTCCTTCAGCTGATCATGGACAGTCTGCGCTACTGGATCACCGAGATGCATGTCGACGGCTTCCGCTTCGATCTGGCTTCGGCCCTGGCCCGGGAACTGCACGAGGTCGATCGGCTCGGCGCCTTCTTCGACATCATCCACCAGGACCCCATTATCTCCCAGGTAAAATTGATCGCCGAACCGTGGGATCTGGGCGAGGGGGGCTATCAGGTCGGCAACTTCCCGCCCGGCTGGACCGAATGGAACGGCAAATACCGCGACGCCATCCGGGCCTACTGGCGGGGGGACAGCGGCACCCTCGGCCGGCTGGCCACCAGGCTGACCGGTTCAAGCGACCTCTACGAGCACGGGGGCCGCAGTCCCGTGGCCAGCATCAATTTCATTACCTGCCATGACGGTTTCACCCTCCGCGACCTGGTCTCCTACAACGAAAAACATAACGAGGCCAATCTTGAAGGCAACGGTGACGGCGAGTCCCATAACCTGAGCTGGAACTGCGGTGCGGAAGGGGTAAGCGAAGATCCGGCGGTGAATAAGCTCCGCAGGCGCCAGGTCAGGAATTTCCTCGCCACTCTGTTCCTCTCCCAGGGAGTGCCGATGCTGCTGGCCGGCGATGAACTGGGCCTCAGCCAGGGAGGCAACAACAACACCTATTGCCAGGACAATCCGATCAGCTGGCTCGACTGGGAGCTTGATCCGGAACAGCTGCGGTTGCTCGAATATGTCCGGAAACTTATGCGCTTCCGGAGGAAACATGCGATGTTTCGGCGGCGGACTTTCTTTGAAGGCCGGGCCGTAGGGAGCTCCGGGGTCAAGGATATCGTCTGGCTTGACCACGAGGGTAACGAGATGGCCGGACACGAATGGCATTCATCCTCGGCCCGAAGCCTCGGGGTCTTCATGGCGGGCCGCGCCATTCCGGAGCAGGACGAGAAGGGCCGCCCCCTGGTCGATGAAGATTTCCTCATGCTGTTCAATGCCGGCCGGGAAGCGGTCGATTTTTTTATTCCCCGCCTTGGTGAAACCGGAAGATGGCGGCTCCATCTGGACACCGGGGCCGAGCCGGTCGAGGTCAGCGGCCGGCGATTTATCGAGGCCGGCAGGTCGGTGGCGCTGGAGGGCAACAGCCTGTTGCTCTTCAGCGCCGGAAAGAATCGGGAAACGTGCGTTCAAGGAAGGCGGCAATGACAACGGCCCATAAGATGGAATTCGGTCCCGAGCTGCAGGATTCGGGCGAGGTCTGTTTCCGGCTCTGGTCGCCGGCGGCGGAGCGGGTCGAACTGTGTCTGGAAAAGCCCGGCGGGCCGCTCTTTCTGCCGATGGAGAAAGATGAAGCAGGCTGGCGCCGCCTGAGTACCGGCCGGGCCGGGGTGGGTTCTCTTTACCGATACCGGATCGACGGGGAGCTCCTGGTTCCCGATCCCGCTTCGCGCTTCCAACCGGAAGGGGTCCACGGTCCCAGCCAGGTCGTCGATTGCGCCGCCTGGCCTTGGCGAAATGCTGATTGGCACGGCCGGCCCTGGTCGGAGGCGGTGATCTACGAACTGCATGTCGGCGCCTTTTCGCCGGCGGGAACCTTCGCCGGGGTTATAGACAAGCTCGATTACCTGGCCGATCTCGGGGTCACCGCCGTCGAGCTGATGCCGGTAAGCGCTTTTCCGGGCCGGAGGAACTGGGGCTATGATGGGGTGCTGCCCTTTGCCCCGGACCGTTCCTACGGTACTCCGGCTGAACTGAAAAGGCTGGTCGACGAGGCCCATCGGCGCAATTTAATGATCTTTCTCGATGTGGTGTACAACCATTTCGGCCCGGAGGGCAACTACCTCCACCACTATGCGCCGCAATTCTTTACTGATCGCTTCAAGACTCCTTGGGGCAGCGCGATCAATTTCAGTGTAAGCGATCACAGGGCGCCGCATCTTGCGGCGATCGGTTCGGCTCACGTACCAAGGTACGCATCGCCGTCCCGCTTGCCGCAACCTGCACCACCCTGTAATCGCTTACAGGATGGAGGAGGGGTGAACCTGGGCGCTTCATTCCGTGATAGGTTACATTTCAGCGACGGGGGCGGCAGTCCGGTGCGGCGGTTTTTTATCGAAAACGTCCTCTACTGGCTGGCGGAGTTCCGTTTCGACGGCCTGCGCTTCGACGCGGTCCACTCCATTTACGACCCCAGCGAGCCCGATATCCTCGAGGAGATTGCCGCCGAGGTTCGCGCCTGCTTCCCGGCGGAGCGGCAAATCCATCTGATCCTCGAAAACGACCGGAACGAAGCGCATTACCTGAAGCGCGGCAAGGGAGGGCGGACCCTGCTCTATGAGGCCCAGTGGAACGACGACTTCCATCATGCCTGCCATGTCCTTCTGACCGGCGAAACCGGCGGATATTATGCGGATTACCGGGATAATCCCCTTTATCACCTGGGCCGCTGCCTGGCCGAGGGGTTTGCCTACCAGGGCGAAATTTCGGGTTACCGGAATCGTCGGAAAAGGGGCGAACCCAGCGCTGATCTACCGGCCGCGGCCTTCGTCGATTTTCTGCAGAATCACGATCAGGTCGGCAATCGCGCTTTTGGAGAACGCCTTGCTGAACTGGCTTCATTCGAGGCCCTCCGGGCCGCCACGATCATCCTCCTCTTGAGCCCGCAGCCCCCCCTGGTGTTTATGGGCCAGGAGTGGGGGGCCCGGCAGCCGTTTCCCTTTTTCTGCGATTTCGAGGAGGAGCTGGCAGCCAAGGTCTATGAAGGGCGGATGCGGGAGTTTGCCGCTTTTCCGGAATTCAGGCAAGGTGGGGGCGAAACGATCCCCGATCCGAACCGGGACGAGGTTTTTGCGGCTGCCAAACTGGATTGGGAGGGGCGTGACCCCCTTAATCGGCAGTGGCTGGCCCTACACCAGCGCCTGCTTAAGGTCCGGCGCCGGGAGATTGTTCCCCATCTGTCGGGGATTGCCGGTGGCAGCGGCGAATTTGAACTGGTCGGATCGCAAGGTTTACTGGTCCGGTGGCGGCATGAATCAGGCGGTCATCTGGGCATGCTTGCCAACCTGGGGCCCCGGAAAGCTTCCGGTTTCGAACAACTCCCCGGCAGGCTTGTTTTCAGGAGCAGCGATGATGACGGGACACCCGACCGCCAAGGGGACATGCCGCCCTGGGCGGTGGCTTTTTACAACACCCCGGCACCCGGCAGGGAAACCAATCGCCCGGATTCAACTCATCTCCCATCCGGTAAGGAGGGATAATGGAACGGCGAGCCATGCCCGATACCGCCTACCGGTTGCAGTTTAACAAGGACTTTACCTTTGTCGAGGCCGCCGGGCTGGTTTCCTATCTTCACGACCTTGGCGTCAGCCATCTGTACTCTTCGCCGTTTCTGAAAGCAAGGCCCGGCAGTTCGCACGGTTATGACATCGTCGATCATAACCGCTTCAATCCCGAGATCGGCGATGACAATTCCTTCGCGAATCTGGTCTCCCGCCTCCATGACAAGGGCATGGGGCTGATTCTCGATTTCGTCCCGAACCACATGGGGGTGGGCGGTTGCGACAATATCTGGTGGCTGGACGTCCTGGAGCATGGCCGGGCCTCCATATACGCCTCTTATTTCGATATCGACTGGCAACCGGCCAAGCAGGAGCTGCGGAACAAGGTGCTGCTGCCGGTCCTAGGCGACCATTATGGTCTGATTCTCGATCGGGGCGAACTGCAGCTCTCTTTCGACCGGGAGCGGGGCGATTTTACGATCGATTACTACGAGCACTGTTTTCCGGTCGACCCCGCCACCTACCTGCGGATCATCCGCCACCGGCTGCCGGCGGCGGATGAAGGGGAGATTCCCGAAGCGTTAAATACGCTGGCCGATAGTTTCGGCGCTCTGCCGCCCCGCACCGTTTCCACCCCGGAGGAGCGCCGCCGGCGGCGCGATTCAAGTCACGAACTCAAGAAGGAATTAAGCGCCCTCTGCCGGGACCAGCCTGAAGTCGAAACCCTGATCGGCCGCAAGCTGGCGGCGATAAACAGCAATGCGGCCGACCCGGGCGGAGAAGGGGCTCTCCACGAACTTCTCGACAACCAGGCTTACCGCCTGGCCTACTGGCGGGTGGCCTCGGATGAGATCAACTACCGCCGCTTTTTTAATGTCAACACCCTGGCCGGGTTGCGGGTCGAGGAGCCGGAGGTCTTTGACGATGTGCACCGCCTGGTCTTCGATTTGATCCGCAAGGGGTGGGTCGACGGTCTGCGCATCGACCATCCTGACGGATTGTATGATCCCCTCGCTTATCTGGAACGGCTGCAAAGGATGATCGGCGCGGGACCGGTCCCGGGTTCCGCGGGCGAGCAAGAGAAGAGAAAGGGGCAGGAGCCTTTCTACGTGGTTGTCGAGAAGATTCTCGCCCCTTTCGAAAATCTCCCGGACAACTGGCCGGTAGCGGGCACCACCGGTTACGATTATTTGAATCAGTTGAACGGCCTCTTTGTCCACGGTGCAGCCAAGAAGAAAATGAGCACGACTTACTCCAGCTTTGTCGGCCGTCGTCTGGATTTTGACGAATTGCTTTACCGGGCCAAAAAGCTGATCATCACCAAGCAGCTTTCCAGCGAACTGACCGTACTGGCCAACCAGGTTAACCGGATTTCCGAGATCGATCCCCACACCAGGGATTTCACCCTGAACGGGCTGCGGGCGGCCCTGATCGAACTGGTAGCATGTTTCCCGGTATATCGCACCTACGTCGACGGCGGAGTATCGCAGGCCGACAAACAATATGTCGACTGGGCGGTATCCCAGGCGAAAAAGTGGAATCCGGAGGCGGAGGTGTCGATTTTTGATTTCCTTCGGGAGGTGATTATCGGGGCGGAGGAGGGATCGGGGCCCCCCCATCATGCCGCGCTGAAGCGAAGCTTCGCCAAGAAACTGCAGCAATATACCTCCCCGGCCATGGCCAAATCGATGGAGGACACCGCCTTCTATCGATACAACCGCCTGGTTTCCCTGAACGAGGTCGGCGGGGATCCCCGTAATTTCGGAATTCCTCTTGCCGGCTTTCATCATTTAAATCGGCAGCGCCTACAGCATTGGCCCCGGGCGATGCTGTCGACCTCGACCCACGACACCAAGCGCAGCGAGGATGTGCGGGCCAGGATCAACGTCCTTACCGAACTGGCCGAGGAGTGGCGGACCCGGGTCTTGCACTGGGCTAGTCTGAACCGGCGCTGGAAAAGCCGGGTGGACGGGAGGCAGGCACCGGCCCGTAACGACGAGTATCTGCTCTATCAGAATCTGGTCGGCGCCTGGCCCCTTAAACCGCCCGGTGAAGGAGAATTCACGGTTTTCGGCGAACGGATGGCGGCTTATTTCGAGAAGGCGATCAGGGAGAGCAAGGGACGTTCTTCCTGGCTCAATCCCAACGAGGAGTATGAACGGGCCGCGGCCCGTTTTCTCGAGAAAATCATTGATCCGGTGACCGGTCACGATTTTCTGGACAACTTTTTGCCATTTCAGGAGCGGATCGCCTATTTCGGGCTTTTCAACAGCCTGTCGCAGGTTGTCTTGAAACTGACTTCCCCGGGAGTGCCCGATATTTACCAGGGCAATGAACTGTGGAATTTCAGCCTGGTAGATCCCGACAACCGGCGTCCGGTCGATTTCACCAGGAGAAGCAGGATCCTTGCCGATTTCGAACGGGAGTTTTCCGGAGACGCCGGGTTGGCCGCTAAAACGGATCAGCTCCTGGAAAATCCCTATGACGGCCGAATTAAATTATATGTAACCTGGCAATGTCTGCAATTCCGGCAACGTTTCGGGGATCTGTTCCGGACCGGCGCCTATCTGCCCTTGGCCTTTGAGGGCACTTTCAGCGAGCATCTCTGCGGTTTTGCGAGAGTCCTGGACGACAGCCTGGTCCTCGTGGTCGTGCCGAGATTCTGTGCCTTGCTGACCGTGGGCGGCAAAAGACCCCCTGTGGCCGAGGTCTGGGAAGACACCCTCCTTGATCTGGCTTCCCTGCCCCGGGAGAGGCCGTTTACCAACGTTTTTACCGGTGAAATCCTGGAGCCGGAACGACTGCTGCCGGTTCGAGATATCCTGTCCCGTTTTCCGGTTGCCTTGCTGCACCAAAGCTTGCGATAAAGCATCCAGACTGGTTGGTAGGTTTAGTGAGCAGGGGGTTAAAACTTATTGAATATTTTCTGATTTCTTTGGGGAACGGCTATGGGGCGGTTTGTCGGCTTATCAGCCGGTAATATCTGTTTTCGCGCCCTTGCCGATTTTTTCCAGATAGAAAATCGTCTGTCACTTTCAGGATGGCAGCTCATGGAATGCTATTGATAATCATTGCCAATAGATGGCGAAGTTGTTATTTGTTACCTCTGCAAGTTTGGAAAAAACTTGGTCCGGACAGATACTTTTTTGCGGCTGCCGGTGGGGGGGAATAAAGCTCATCCTTTGATTAACCGCAAAACAATCGCATGATTTCGGGGCTCGGGACCAGATGGAAAATCTCATAAAGTGGCTGATGAAGATAGAGTATCTGGCCAGCGATATATATTCCCAGGCAGCGGTTTATTTTGAGAATAACCACCAATTGCGTAATTTTCTGGTTAGCTCGGCTGAGGATGAAGCCCTGCACTATCACATCATGGCCAGGGTCGCCGATCTTTCCCAGACCATGCCTTATCCCCCTCAGGTCATATCGGTAGACCTTGAAACCAGGAATGAAATTGAAAAAACATTGTTGGATATCCGGGAGCAACTCGTTGCCGGCTCGCTTACGGAACCAATTATTCTCGATAAAATCACGACCGCCGAGTTTTCCGAGTGGAACGATATTTTTATCTATGTCGTCTCCTACCTCAAAGAGCAGGATCACGAATTAAAGTATGCGGTTGCCGAGATCCAGAGCCACCTGCGCTTCATCGAGCATTTTCTTGAAAATACCGAATATGGCCGGGGGTTGCTGGAAAAAATCAGGGATGTGCCGATGGTCTGGACGGAGAACATCCTGATTGTCGAAGACGATTCTCAGGTTGCGCAGTTGCTGGCGGCTGTTTTGCACCGGGAAGGTGATATCGATATCGCCGGAAATGGAGAAGAGGCGATTCGCAAAATCAAGGACAAATATTATAAGCTGGTGGTCTCCGATGTCGATATGCCGATAATGGACGGTGTCTCATTTTACGGCAGAGCCGTGGAGATGTTTCCGGGCATCAAGGACCGCTTTATTTTTATTACCGGCGATCATTCCCGGGAGCGCTTAGAGTTTTTTAAAGAGAATCGGCTGCGTTTTCTGTTAAAACCGGCATCTATCAGAGCGATCCGTAATGAAACCCTGAAAGTTCTGATCGGCTAGTACCTGTCCCATAGATGGTCTTCTTGCCCGATAACTTCGTCGCTGCAGAGTCGGAAAGTGCTCACGTACCCAAAGTACGTGAATTATGCACTTTAGGGTGCTTTTCCGACATCCTTGGCTTCTCGTTCTCGGACAAAAATCCTCAATACCAGTTGCAAACCGGATTTCCGCTAAGAGCAGCGGGAACGGAAAACCCTTAGGGGAGGGGATTTTAATAAGTTATGGATTTTTTTATAAAGATTTTATTGATTGGCCTGTTGCCGGTGCTCGTTACTTACTGGCTGCTTCAGGATTCTTATCAGATCAAGAATGATGAGCCGCGGGGAGAGGTGATTGTCTCTTTCGGCGACAGTCTGACTGCCGGAACCGGCGCCGGCGCCGGCCGGGATTATCCCGCCCAGCTGGCCCGCCTGATCGGCGAGGAGATCGTCAATGCGGGGGTTCCCGGGGATACCACGGCCCGGGCACTTACCCGGGTTGATCAGATAATCGAATTAGATCCAAAAATTGTTATGATAACCCTGGGCGGCAATGATCTTAAAAACGGGGTAAGCCGAGAGCTGGCCTTCGACAATCTTGCCGAGATTGTTCACCGCTTTCAGGAAGAAGGCGCCCTGGTTATAATCGGCGGCCTCGATCTTCCCTTCTGGGGCCGGGGCTTCGGCGATGCCTATCGGGAGTTGGCTCGGGAAACCGGGGCGGTGCTGGTGCCGAACGTTTTGGGCGATATATTCGGTCAGCCGAAGTTGATGAGTGATCGGATTCATCCCAACGGCCGGGGCTATGAAGTCATGGCCCGACATTTCCACAAGGCGATAAAGCCTTATCTGTGATTACCTTTCTCTTTAAGTCCGGATCACCTTCAATAACTTCCGTCGTTTTTCATCCAGTTCAAACCGGGCAAGCTGGGCCGCCAGCGCAACCAGAGTCGGGCTTGCGTCCGCTTTTCTGCTGTTTTGCAGCCTGGCCAGGTTGCGCCAGACCTCGGGCATTTTCTTGAGGCGGCGGGCCATACCGCCTTGCCGATCCTCGGCCAGATAAATCAGCCGGCCGATCCCGGCGAGAAGCAAGCGGGTAAAGCACATGGGACAAGGTTCGAGGGATACCACCATGGTAAGTCCGCTGCGGTCGCCGTAGAAGGGGAACTGCTTTTCAAAATCATTGAGGGCGATCATTTCGGCATGGCGGTCCGAATGAAAACCGTTCCGGAAAACCTCGTTGCGGGCCTCGCCGATTATGTGGCCTCCCTCGTCAAGCAGTACGGCCCCGACTCCGTAACAATCATCGCGCAGGGCTTCCAGGGCTAATTCGCAGCACCGGTAGCCCGGAATTTCATCCCGCCGCTTCTCGTCGACCCTATAGCCGGCCAAAGTTGTTTCCATTTCCCGCAGCGTGTTCATATCCATATATTAACAACCATTCAGGGTGAAAAGTAAAAATTTGTCATCATTCGTATGTCGGGCGGTGATCGCGGGATCAGGGTTAAGGAATGTCGATTTCTATAGGGCGGTAATGGGCGATATCCATGGGAGCTGCCGATTACAGGGATCGGCAGGGGACATTCCTTGCCATTTCAATGATATTGTGTAACCCTTTTACGTGGAGAGAGAAAATAATATTTCGCGGAGGTCCTTTGCCGGAGTCACCCTTTGTTCCCGGTAAATTTCAATCCCGGCATAGAAGAAAGGAGAGAGGAATATGTCCTGCAACAAGGAGAAGATCTCGACCGAAATAGTAGAAAGGGCTAAATGGGCGGCGGAGGCTGTGCCCGGTCTTGTGGTTGAAGGTGAAACTTCCGTTGGCAACTGGCTGCTTGCCAACCAGGGAGATCTGGGAGACTGGCCCCTCTTTGCAACCATCGCCTGTGCCTTTCTGGCCCTGGAAGGGCAGGGGGCGTGTCGCGGAGACGGTGATTTCCGGGAACTGACCGCGGCGGTGAAAGATCGCTTGGGTCAATGGGATGAGAGAGCCCCTCAACCCTTTTACGAATTGGCTGATTTCGTGATTACTTCCGAAGGTAACGGGGTGGATTTCGTCTCGGCAACCGGCCTGTGGGTTGTCTGGAAAGTAATGGAAGATACCCCGACCCCAGATAATGTGAAGCGGGGCTACAGGGTCGGCCACCTCTTTAATGCGGCACTGGTCGGCTCGTGCTGACTGGTTTGATCGATGGGCTTGGCGTGCACCTCGCCGCCCTGCGGGCGTCCGATAACGGCGAAGCAGGCGCCCCCGCAGGAAGTGTCCTCCTCAAGGGAGGTTTGGGCAGAATCCTTGAGGGTCCGCTTTGGCAACTCGTTGATATACAAGCGTTTTGTCAACATCGTTGCCGTCTTGCATTCGCACCGTACTCGACTGCACGCGAATTTTCAGGTTTCAGTCAGCCGCTTTCGTCCGAGCCAGCCATTTTTTGATCATTTCGGTCAGGATCTTCGGGTCTGCCGGCTTGGAAATGAAGTCATTCATCCCTGCCGCGATACATTTTTCACGTTCCCCTACAAGGGCATGGGCGGTCATGGCGATGATCGGCACCCCGCTTTTTTTCCGGCACAACTCGTCATCCGAGTTTTTCCATCCCCTGATTTGCCTGCTTGCTTCATAACCGTCCATTTCCGGCATCTCGCAATCCATGATGATCAGATCGAAAGATCCGGCCATCAGGGATTCGAGAACCTCGCGGCCGTTGCTCGCAATTGCGGCCCGGCAGCCTAGTTTTTCAAGAATAGCCAGGGATACCTTCTGGTTGATGACGTTATCCTCGGCGACCAGGATCCGGGCTTCACCCTCAAGCCCTTCTGCTTCGGCAATAGAGTGGCGGGTGATCAGATTTTCATCCTCGTATTCCATCGACTGGCAGTCAAGCAGAACCCGGTCCAGGCATTTTTTTAGAAGAGAATCCGTAACCGGCTTGGTCAGGTAGGCGGAAAAGCCCTTGGCCGTCAGCCGGGCGGCGTCGCCGCGCTTGCCCTTCGAGGTCATCATGATAAGCTTGCTGGTGCTGACCAGGGGATCTTTCTTGATGGCGGTACCCAGCGATTCTCCGTCCATTTCCGATGATTGCATATCGAGGATGACCAGATCGAAGGGATTGCCGGCCCGAGCCGCATCCCCCAGCATTTCCATGGCGGCTTTTCCGTTTGAGGCTGTCGCGAGGCTTTGGCAGCCCCAGGTTTCAAGGATATTCTTCAGATCAGGGTTGTGGCCTGCTTCGTTGTCGTTGACGATCAGCAGCCGGCAGTGGCCGAGATTAGCGGATTTTCGATTGATTGCCGCCTTGTTCCCGCCGGTGAATAACTGTTTCCGGAATGGCACCGTAAACCAGAAGATGGCCCCCTTTTCGCTAGAGCTCTCCATGCCTATTTCCCCACCCATCATTTCGGTGAGTTGTTTGGAGATGGACAGGCCAAGGCCGGTGCCGCCATATTTTCTGGTGGTGGAGGAGTCGGCCTGGAGGAAGGGAGTGAACAGGGAATCCCGCAGTTCCGGGGGAATACCGACCCCGGTGTCGCTGACCGTGAAGAGCAGCTTTACTTCGGAACCCCGTTCTTCCCGGACGGCGACTTTGATCGATATTTCACCTTTTTCGGTGAATTTTACGGCATTCCCGGCCAGGTTGATAATTATCTGGCGCAGCCGACCGGGATCGCCGACCAGTAGATAAGGCGCCGCCGGTTCGATCCGGCAGGTGAGCTCCAGGCCTTTTTGCCGGGCCCGCGGAGCCAGAATGTCATTGATGTCTTCCATGGTGTGCCGCAGATCAAAATTGATCTCCTCCAGGTCGAGCTTGCCGGCCTCGATCTTCGAAAAGTCGAGAATGTCGTTGATGATCGCCAGCAGGGCATCGGCGCTGGTTTTGATGGTCCGCGCGAATGTCCGTTGTTTCGGTTTGAGGTCTGTGTCCAGGAGCAGGCCGGTCATGCCGATGACCCCATTCATCGGGGTGCGGATTTCGTGGCTCATGTTGGCCAGGAAGTTGCTTTTGGCCCGATTGGCGGATTCGGCGACATCCCGGGCGATTCGCAGTTCCTCCGCCCTTTTCCTGGCGGTGATATCGGTCAGCATGCCGTCCATATAGAGCAGTTCGCCCTTGTCGTCCAGGGTGGCGCGGGCATTTATTGAAATATCCACCACGGCCTGGAGATCCTTTTTATACATCCGGGCCTCGAAATTCGCCACCGAGCTGTTGGCCGCCAGCTTCCGCAACAGTTCCTCCCTTCGGGTTGGATCCGCATAGTAATGGTTGATATCCGGATCTTCCTTGAACATTTCATCTGGAGAGACATAACCGAAAATATCGGCCAGGGCCTGGTTGGCCATGGTCAGTTCGCCTTGCGGGGTTGTCCGGAAGATGCCTTCGTTGGCGTTTTCGAAAATGGTCTGGTATTTTCTCTCGGCTTCGGCGGTCTGGGCCTTCATGAGATTAACCCGGTCGGCCAGGGCTAGGGCCAGGAGCAGCATGGTCAGCGATGACCCGTACTGGGGGCCGTAGAGAGAAAAAAAGTTGGCGGGCAGTACCCCGAAGGCCCGGAGGGCGCTGATGATAACTCCGGCGAAAAACATCGACCAGGCCAGCATGAAATATCGGGCCGGCTGGTATTTATCGATCAGGCGGAAGATGCCGCTTGCCACACTGGCTAACATCAGGATCAGGGCAAGCAGGGACCCGGTCTGTATCGCCAGGGAATAATGACCGGCCAGAGCTGCGCCTACCGGAACCAGGCAGAGATTATTCAGCAGGACTATCATCTTGTCGAATCTGGGCAGGTATTCCCTGGTGGTCAGAAAAGACCTGGTAAACATGCCGACTCCCAAGGCCGAAAGCGCCACGAAAATCGGCACTGAATAGTTGTTCCACCAGACCAGACCGGGCCAGAGATATTCATAGGCGGAGCCGTTCATCGCCATCTGAAAGAGACCGAAATTGGTTATGAAAAATACATAGTACAGGTAGTTTTTATCGCGGATGGTGATCCACATCAGCAGGCTGTAAATGATCATCAGCAGGATTGAACCGTAATAAAGGCCGAGCCCGAACTGGGCATCGTGATCCTTCTGGACAAAGGCCTTCTCGCTCATCAGGACCAATGGGATGTTCATGGTACTCTCCGTCTCGAAGCGGAGATAGATCGCGCGGCCGTTTAAAGCGACCGGCGGGATCTGGAAGACAAAATGGCGGTTGCGGATTTCCCTCTCATTGAAGGGCAGAAGATCTCCGGCGGTTTTTTCGCGGTAGCCCTCCTTCCCGGTCGGCAGGAAAATGCTGATATGATCGAAAAGGGGATAGTCCACTTCCAGCAGCCACTTTTCAGCAGCTGGAGATTGCTTCCGCAGGGCGAACCTGACCCAGTAGGCCGAGTCGGTGAAACCAAAATTGGGGCTTTTCTCTTTATTGGCCGTGAATTTCGAGGCATAAGGCTCCCGGCTGACCTCTTCGAAGGTCAAAGTCCCATCCGGATCTTCCAGTATCTCCAGATGTTTTCCCAGGGGATACGACTCCCGGTTCTCCTGGATGAACAGCGGTTGACCGGCGTTTACCGGATTCGGCCCCCAAAGCAGAAACAGGGCGTAAATGATAATTATTGTCAGCGGAGCGAGAAATGCCGGAGGGCTTCCGGTCTCTGCCTTGGGAATTGAGCGGGAAATTATTTTCAAGAAATTGCCTCCGCCGGTTTGTTTTTTTAATGCCTGGAGCCGTCTCCAGGTAATTTAAAGTTGCCCTGGCATGAATTCAGGTATTTAATTAATCATATAACCTGATAATATAAAAGATAATATTGATCAGGGCGGGCAAGGTTTGCGGCCGCCCGTTTACTGTACGGAATTAATACAGTTTCTGCTTGCTGGATTACTTGGAGAGGTTATATTTAGGATTCATTCTTATCGGCCGACGCGAAGTTCTTTTAGCGACGGCTATTCTCTGAAAACATCTGGCAGACCGGACAGGAAATGACTGGCAAATTTAGTGATTCGGCGCCATTTCCTCGTCGTGGCAAAGAAGATCTCGCCGCGCCGCTTGACTTCGAACGATGCGTAAATATTTTCGGGGGCGACAGAGGGGCCGCGTTGAAACTTCTCCATGATTTTGTGAAGAACTTCGAAAGCCGCCTTAAGCTCCTCGCCGATGCCCTCGCCGTTGCCGATTGCGAGGCGGTCCGCAAGGAAGCGCATTCCATCAAGGGAGCAGCGGCGGTACTTGCCGCGACGCCCCTGAAGAGCGCTGCCGAGCTGCTTGAAGAGGCGGCCAAATCAGGGGATTTGGTGAAAGGCGCCAAGGGTCTTCGGGCCATTGAAAGAGAAATTGCTCTTTTGGCGACCTTTTGCGGTAAATTACAGAAGTGAGCCGACTGATAAGCCATCAATCTTAAATGATATCTTAAATGACGAATCTTCAAACTGTAGCAGGGGGCACTCGTGGAATGATATTAATTTGATCTTGTATCGGTCGTGACGAAGGCAGGCTGAAGAATGACACGTATTGTAATCGTTGAAGATCACCCGCTGGTGCTTAAAGCGCTCAAGCACCTTTTTGGTGAAAATGACAGCATGTCGGTAGTCGGTGAGGCTCATTCCGGCAAAGCGGCCGTGGACAAGGTCAGGGAGTTGCGGCCCGATGTGATTATTCTGGACATTTCATTGCCCGATATCAACGGGCTTGATCTTTGTCCGCTGTTTCTCGATATTTTACCGGAAGTGAAAATAATTTTTTTCACGATGCACGAGGAGGTTTCCTGCATTCATCGAGCCCTCGGCAGCGGCGCTATCGGTTATGTCCTGAAGTCGTCCCGGGTGGATTGTCTGGTCGAAGCCGTCAAGCAGGCTCGGAAAGGCAAATACTATTTGGGCCCCGAGGTTAACCAGACCGGCGTAAAGGGTTTTCTGGGCCGTGATTACGATCCGGCCAGGATCAAAGACAAGTCGGGGGCGACTCCCCTTCCCGCCGGTTTGAGTGCCAGGGAGTTTCAAGTTCTGCAGTTGGTTCTTGACGGTTCGACCAACAGGAAAATTGCCGATCTGCTCTGCCTCAGTCCCAAAACGGTTGAGAAACATCGGGCCAATATCATGGAGAAGTCCAAATCACGGACCCCGATGGATCTTTTCCGTTTTGCGGTCAAAAATCAAATTATCGATCCCGACGGCTGGTAGGATCGCTTTGCCCGAAACCGGTTAAATAAAAGAGGATTAATTATGACTTTACAGGAAAAAATCCAAGCTG
The DNA here is from genome assembly GCA_046484585.1 of Desulfurivibrionaceae bacterium. Lineage (GTDB taxonomy): Bacteria > Desulfobacterota > Desulfobulbia > Desulfobulbales > JAGXFP01 > JAGXFP01. Next base: position 25,382 of record JAWOIQ010000104.1, on the reverse strand, counting down.
ATCTAAAGGAAGCCATGCTGGCCAAGGATCAGGCCCGGATCTCGGCTCTGCGAATCATTCTGGGAGAATTCGCCCGGCAGCCCAATAAGGAGCTAAGCGATCAGGAAGTGCAGGGCGTGATTCGCAAGCTGGTCAAATCGGAAAATGAAATGACCGTTGCGAGCGGGACTACCGACACCGCCTATCTGGCGGCGCTGGAAAGCTATCTGCCCAAACAGCCCACCGAGGCTGAGATCAGAGAGTGGATCGCCGCTAATCTCGACTTGAATGAATATGCCAACAAGATGCAGGCCATGAAGCCGATCATGAACCATTTCGGCGGCGCGGCCGACGGCAACATGGTCCGGAAGATTCTGGATAGTTTATAGGGATTATCGTGACCGGTCGCGGCCCGCCCGTTCCCGCTTCTTTTCCCGCCATTTCCCAGGGGAAAAGGTGGGGACTAAGGCGAGCCCCGCGGCGGTTCCGGGTCTGACTAATCCTTGAACCGGTCGGCCAGTTCGGCAACCGCCATGGCGTACATATTCGAGTTGTTCCACTTGGTTATGGCCTGGAAATTAGGATAACCGGCCAGATAGCGCATGGAGCCGTCCTCATGTTCCAGCCCCACGATGGTCACTTCGCGATCGCCGGGCGGAGGAACCATCGGCACCTTCTGAACGGTCATGACCTCACGCCAGGGCAGCAGGCCTTTCCGTCCTTTTTTGTGGGCCTGCTCAAGTTGTTCACCCTTCAATTCCTTGCCGATATCCTGGTAGATAGGCGCGCCGAAGGTCCATTTATAACGGTGCAGATAGTTGGCGATACTGGCGAGAATGTCGGGAATCGAAGCCCAGACATCCCGACGGTTGTCGTTGTCGAAATCGACCGCGTACTCCCGGAAGCTTGAGGGGATGAACTGGGTCTGGCCGAAGGCGCCGCCATAGGAGCCGTTGACGCCATGGGGGTCGATACCGTTCTCCCGGCACAGAAGCAGGAAGTTGATCAGCTGGGTGCGGTAGAAGGTGCTCCGGCGCGGATAGGCGTCGAACATGGTGTTCAGGGTCCTGAACATGTTGAACGATCCTTCATGCGTGCCGTATCGGCTCTCAATCCCCCAGATCGCCACGATGATCTCCCGTTCGACTCCCAGCTCTTTTTCGATGCGGTCCAGCAGGGCTTTGTGTTTGACCAGTTTATTGCGGCCCTCGGCGATAACCTTGGCGGTAATAAAGCGGGGATAGTATTCATGCCAGGGTCGCGCTTCCCATTGCTTGTCCATCAATTCCAGCGGGCGTTTCAAGATTGAGACCCCGGCGAACAGTTCATTCAGTTCCCCGGCCTTGAAGCCGTGTTCTTCCTTCAGTTCGCTGAAGAGTTCCCGATATCGCGAACTGTCGAGATTGATGGTCTGGCCGTCCTCGACCAGATCGGCGGCCAGGGGTTTCGAGTTTTCCGCCGCCGCAACCGGGGTGCCGGCCATAAAGGGTAAGGCCAGCATGGTAACCGCTATAATGACTAACAGTTGGTAGATGCTGTTTGGTAAGCGATCACAGGGCACCGAATCTGCTTTGTTATCGGCCTGCTCATGTACATCAGTACACATCGCAGGCCGATGCCTTGCATCTCCGGCACCCTGTAATCGCTTACTGGATGGGAGATGGGCCGAACCGTGGCGCCTTATCCCGTGATTGGTTCCGCTGTTTGTGGTATTTATTTCTTTCATCCAAAAACCTCGTTGAATTCGTTAAAAAAGCGCTTCAGCATCTCGTCCGGCAGCCGGTTGATCCCTGCGGCGGCGGGCCGCCCGCCGCCGGTAGGAAAAGAGCGGCACAGTTCGTCCGCGCCGATCCGGTTGGCCAGGGGGGCGCGGATGCTGGCCAAGCTGGTGGCATCGCCGTTGTCTATCAAGATGGCATGGGCAAGATTTTCGCGCTCCCTGGCCTTTTCGTTAATAAAGACCCCGGCCACCCTGCGGCACCACGCCGAATCGGGGAAGCGGAATATCCTGCCGACCTCGTCTTCCAGTTCGGCTTCGTATTGTCTGGCCTTTTTCATATCGTTTTCGAAACCCTGCCGCAGTCTATTCAATTCCGGCGAAGAATGCCAGAAATCGAAAGGATTCCGGAAATTTTTTAGAGAATTGTAGAGTTCGCCCGGGTGAAAGTGGAGGTCCTCGATTGATCTGCCGTAACCGTTGTAATTGAGGAGTTCGCCCAGTTCCCGGAGCATGGCGGTTTCCTTTGCGGTCAAAGCGGTTCCGGCGGCCGCCTGCTGCGCGGCCTGGTGGAGATTGTCGCCGTAGGCGCCGATGATCGCCCACTCGCGGAAGCGGCCGTTCAGCAGGCGATCCACGATTAGTGAGGTGCAGGTTTCCGGCGAGGGATCAATGTGGGCCTCCAGGTTGGGTGAATCCGGCAACTCTCCCGCGTAATGGTGGTCGATATAGAGGACCCGGTTGGCGACCAGGAGTTTTTCCAGGGCGGGGCGGTTGCTGTCCAGGGAAAGGTCCAAAACGGTGATCAGTGCGTTTTCGGCGCCGGTCAAACGCTCCAGCAGACGGGTGTCGCGTTTCACCCCGGTAACCAGCGCGGCGTCGGGGCGGGGTTTCGCCATTCTGAGTTGGTGCAGGGCGCAGAGGCCGTCGGCGTCACCGTTGAAGACGTCTATGTATGTGTTGGCGGCTTGATCGCTCATTGCACTCACTTTTAGTTATGTTAAGGGGAATACTCCCCGCCTGGTCCCGCTACCCCTCTCTGCCGGTCAGACTCCGGCTTTTCGCACCTCAAAGGCCTTGCCGATCCCGGTCAGGGAGAAGGTCAGCATAACCCGCCGGTCTTCGGAATCCCTGGTGCTGGCCAGCTCCATTTGCCAGCACTGGGCGGTGAAGATCAGGCTTATGGTTTCGTCGGTAGTGTGATCGAGGAGCAGCGATCTGGTCGTGCTGTAGCCCGCCGCCAGATAGGAGGTCAGCTTGAGTCGCGATGAAAGACTCAGGTTTCTGGCCTCGCCCTTGATATAATCGTAGTCGACGATCAGGCTGTCTTTGCGGCTGTTGCTGTATCGGCCTTGGAGCTTGTAGCGGCTCACCCCTTCTCCGTATACGTTTAAGGCGGTCTGATAACGGAAAAAAAGGCGGTTTAGCGGCGATACCTCAAGATCAAGGGCGATATCCGAAAAAGGCTGCCGACTATCGGCGGGCTCGGCCAGGTGGCGTCTCGCCTCGGTAAGATCGTAGGATTGACTCAATTTAAGAAAGCCGACCTGCCGGGCGCTGAAGCCTTCCGGGCCGAAGGCGCTGGTCCGGAAGTAGTTGTGCAGCTCCATGGTAAGACTGTTGTCATCTTCGAGCCGGTCGATATTGTCCAGATCGGGGAGGTCGCTCTGGTCGCTGTTTTCCAGATAGTTATAGCGCAGATTGGGCCTGAAGGCGTGATTGAGCAGCCGATCGCCCTGGACAGGGAAATCCCGGGCCAGAAGGGTGGCGACGTTGGTGGTGAAATTGACGGAATCACGGTTCTGGGTGTCAGCCGAGTCCCAGGCGTCCGGTGAGTTGACGGTTTCAATATTGTAGACTGTTTCCCGGAAGCGGCCGATGACGGAACCCTCCATCCGGGAGCCGAGCGGGATAGGCATCGTCAGGCTGGGCTCCAGGTCAAGGCGCTGGTAGCCGATTCCTTCCTCGGGCCGATAATAGACATATTCGGAGTTCCAGCCGAAACTCACAGGGAGGTCCGCGAGCGGCTGCCGGCTGTCGAAAAGGATTCTGGGCAGGGTCTGGAGTGCTTCGTCGCCGGTATAATCGCTCAAGGTGTTGTCTGTATAGCGAACTTCGAGGCCGCCGCCGCTCATCTCGCCCTGCCCGGCAATCTGGAGGATGGATTCCCGGAAATTCAGGGTGGCTTCCTGGAGACCCCGATTGAAGTCTTCGAGGAAGTCCAGGTTGCTCTCGGTAAAGCCGGTTATGCCGCCCCGGTATTCGTGGAGGTAATCCTGATCCGAAACCGTATCGATATCGAGATGCAGCACCGTGTCGCGGGAAAAATGATGGTCGGCCTTGCCTCGCAGCCAGTATCGGTCGTGCTCGGTCCGCGGAAAACCGTCCCGGCGGTAATCATCGTCGCTGCCCGCCACTCCCTGGTCCTCGGTGCGGTCGTGCTGGTAGTTGGCGGCCAGGGTTACTCTGGAGTCATCGCCAAACAGGTGGCGGAATTCCAGGCCGCTGAAAACTCCGCGTCTTTCGTAATAGCCCGGATAAAAGGTCAGATCGCTGCTGGGCGACAGGTTTATGAAGAGGGGGGCGATCAAGCCGGCGCCGTCCCGGCTGGAGTGGGAGATCTCGGGAAACAGGAAGCCGGTCTGGCGCGTGGTCTTGGCCGGCAGGATCAGATACGGAATATAGAGCAGCGGAACCTTTTTAATCTTGAAGGTGGCATGTTTGAGGAAGGCCAGGCCGTCAACGGTGATATCCGCTTTTTTCCAGTTGATCGACCAGTCCGGAGCTTCGTTCCCCGTGGTTCGGCAGGAGGTTACCAGGCCGTCGTGAAATATATATCTCGCCTCTCCGGTCTTTTCAGCCAGTTTGCCGCTGAACATGATTTCCTGGTCGGCCAGGGTCACGGTGGTGGCGGATAATCTTCCGGTGCGCTCCCGTAAATTCAGGTGAACGTCGGCGGCAGAAATAGTGCCGCTTTTTTCCTTGAGGATTACGTTCCCGGTGGCTTCGACCTGGGATTTTTCGACCCGGTAGGTTACGGCGTCCGCCTCCAGCAAGAGGGGGATGTCGGAATCTTTTTCCCGGCGGCGCATGACCACTTCGCCCTCGGCGCTGACCTCCTGGGGATCGTTTCGGTAGGTTATCCGGTCGGCTTCTAGGGTCCAGGGTTCGGTGGGCCCTTCCTCGGCATTGCCCCGCCCGACTCCACATATGGCAAGTGCCAGAAAGATAAAGCTGAGTTGAGCAGCTTGCCTGCTCAAACGAAACTTATGCCCTGTGGGTATAAAAAAGCCCGGGACGCCCGTTTTCCTGAAAAGGCGGTATGGCGGATAAGATGATTGCAAAAGCTGATGATCCGGGGTGTTGGTTGACGGCGGCGGCCTGAAATTTACCTTAATCTTTCAAGACCGCGCCTGTGCTGCCGGAAGTTACCTGTTGGGCGTATCTTGCCACGTAACCCCTGGTTATCTTGGGGGCCGGGGGCTGCCAGGCGGTCCGTCTTCGGGCCAGTTCGTCATCATCAACTCCCAGGCTTATAGCGCGTTTGCCTATATCGATGGCGATTGTATCGCCTTCCTCGACAAGACCGATCGGGCCCCCATTTGCGGCTTCCGGGGAAACGTGACCGATACAGGCTCCCTGGGTGCCGCCGCTGAACCGGCCGTCGGTAATCAGGGCCACGCTGCCCCCGAGACCCATGCCGATAATCGCGGAAGTGGGAGAGAGCATCTCCGGCATCCCGGGGCCGCCCCTTGGGCCGCAATAGCGGATGACCACCACGTCGCCGCTGTTGATTTTGCTGCCGAGAATGGCGCTCTGGGCCTCCTCCTCGGAATCGAAAACCCGGGCCGGACCGCTGTGGACCAGCATTTCGGCGACTACCGCCGATTGCTTGACCACCGCCCCGTCCGGGGCGAGGTTGCCGTAAAGAACGGCGATGCCGCCCTCTTTGTGATAGGGATTAGTAACCGGTCTGATCACTTCACTGTCCCGAACCGCTGCCTGGGCCAGATTCTCCTTCAGGGATTTGCCGGTCGCGGTCATTACCTCCAGATTGAGGCCGCCTTCCGATGAGATCAACTCCTTCATGACAGCCGGCACCCCGCCCGCCTCGTCAAGCTGCTGAAGGCTGTGGGGGCCGCCGGGGATCAGGCTGCAGATATGGGGGGTCTTGAGGCTGACCTCGTTGAATCTGGTCAGGGGCAGGTCGACCTCGGCCTCCTTGGCGATGGCGGGAACATGCAGGACGGTATTGGTCGAGCAGCCCAGGGCCATGTCCACGGCCATGGCGTTCTCGAAGGCCGCGGCCGTGGCGATATCCCGCGGTTTGATCTGTTTGTCGAGGAGATTCATCACCGCCATGCCGGCTGTTTTGGCCAGGCGGATCCGGGCGGCGGCCACCGCCGGGATCGTGCCGTTGCCGGGCAGGGCCAGGCCGATCGCTTCGGCCAGGCAGTTCATCGAGTTGGCGGTGAACATCCCGGCGCAGGAGCCGCAGCCGGGGCAGGCGGACTCTTCCAGTTCGCAAAGCTCCTCCTCGCTCATCGTTTTGGCCTTGACCTTGCCAACCCCTTCAAAAACGCTGACCAGATGGACGTCTTTCCCCTGGAAGCGCCCGGTCAGCATCGGGCCGCCGCTGACCATCAGGGCCGGGATGTTGACCCGGAGCATGGCCATCAGCATGCCCGGCGTAACCTTGTCGCAGTTGGGAATCAGAACCATGGCGTCAAATGGATGAGCCTGGGCCATGATCTCCACCGAATCGGCGATAATCTCCCGGCTGGCCAGGGAGTATTTCATGCCGGGATGGTTCATGGCGATGCCGTCGCAGACCCCGATGGTGCCGAAGGCGATCGGGGTGCCGCCCGCAATGCGGATTCCGGTCTTTACCGCCTCGAGAATTTTGTCCAGATGGACGTGGCCGGGGATGATTTCGTTATGGGCGTGTCCGACCCCGATCAGGGGCCGGCGGATCTCTTCATCGGTGTAGCCGATGGCCTTTAAAAGGGACCGGTGCGGCGCTCTTTCCAGCCCTTTCTTCATTAAATCGCTGCGCATCTTGTGGTGCCTCCGATAAACTCGTCTGTTTTGGCGGTATAGTTATTTCTCAAACCCCGAAATGATCAGGAGTGATCCGGAACCTCGAAGTGATCAGGAATGATCGGCTGCGCCCCGCGGGACGGCGTGGTAAATAAAGAAAACCGCAGTGGAGAATCAGCCCCGCCGCCTTTCAGGTCATGCGCCGGCGGGCATCTGCCGGGTCGGCAATTAGTTGACATACTATCGTATCGCCCCCTTCTTGCCTCTCCCTTTCTCGGACGCTCACGGATTCAGGACATGATTTTAAAATTACGGTCAGCCCCGGGCAGTGTCAAGATAAAATCATTGGGGCCAGTCAAATACTTGCTGAATTGGCAAGAAATCTCTCTCGCAAACATGTCTTGCCAACCCGGTGAAATTGTTATAGATTGGCTTAAATAACATATATTTATAAACTACGATCACCAACCCTGCGCTCAACCATAACTGCCGGGTCAGGTCTTACTTACCTCTTTTCTTAAGTTTGCTTCCCTATGAAACACTTGTTCGGGCCGGTTAATTCAAGGCGGTTGGGGTTGTCTCTGGGCGTTGATCTGGTGCCGGCTAAGATATGCAATTTCAATTGTATTTATTGTGAAGTAGGGGTTACCACCGGCCTGACCGTCAAGCGCCGGGAGTATACGCCTACCGCTGAAATTATCGCGGAACTAGAAGAATTCTTCGCCGGCCTGGATAGCAAGTCGGCGGGGTGGCCGGATTTTGTCACCCTGACTTCTTCCGGGGAACCCACCCTGCATACCGGAATCGGCGATGTGATCAGGTATGTCAAACAGGAGCTGGAGATCCCGGTAGCCGTTTTGACCAACGGCGCCCTGCTATCCGACCCGCAGGTGCGGCTTGATCTCCTGGCCGCCGATATCGTGGTGCCTTCCCTTGACGCGGCGCGGCCGGAAACCCTGGCCGCCATAAACCGGCCCTCCGCCGAATGCGCAGATCCACGGCAGATTATCGAGGGTCTGGCCGATTTCGCTGAAGAGTTCGGAGGTGAAATCTGGCTGGAAATTTTACTGGCCGCCGATGTCAATGACAGCGAAGAGGATATTGACGCCCTGGTCGCCGCGGTCGAACGAATCAGACCGGACCGGGTTCAGCTAAATACAGTCGTCAGGCCCCCGGCCGAATCGTGGGTCCGGCCCCTTTCGGAAGAGAGGATTAAAGAGATTGCCGGCCGCTTCAAGGATTGCCGGGTGGAGATTATTGCCGATTATAGCGGCAGGGCCGCTGTCCGCCCGGAACGCCCGCAAAAACACGAAATTCTGGAAATGCTTAAACGACGCCCCTGTACCCGGACAGATATCCGTGAAGCCACCGGACTGGCGGGGGAGGACGTTGACAGATTACTTAATGAGCTTGCCGAGGCAAGCCTGATCAGAGAGACGATGCATGATGGCAGAAAATACTACCAAGCCGGGAAACGACGTTAAACCGGCAAACGACAATAAAGTAGTAGAGGATGGCAAGGAAGGTCGTTCGGTGCTTGCCAAGATAGGTAAATGGCTGTCCGGTCCCAAGGAAGAACAGGGCGAACCCGGCCCTCCGGCCCGGGAAGCGGAAGTAAAAAAGGAAGTAAAAAAGGAAGAAAAAACATCCGAACCTGCCGAACCAGCCAAGCCGTCGAGCCCGGCCACCGGCCGGAAACGTCCGGCCGGACGCAGTCGCTCAGGACGTTCCAGGAAGACGGGCTCCGGCGGGGGTGACCGCCAGAAGTCGCCGGCCGGCAAGGGAGAAGCTCTGAAAGCCGGCCAGGAAGTTGCCTCGGCGGGCAAGGGCGCTGCTCCTCCTGTTGCCGCCAAGAAGGGGAAAAATGCGCCGCCCGCCAAGGGCAAAAATGTTATTCGCAAATTGCTGATCAATACCGATGAGCCCGAGGAATGCAGAATTGCGATGATTGAGGATGGCCGGGTCGAGGCCTTTTATGTAGAAACTCTTCTGCATACCCAGACCAAGGGTAATATCTACAAAGTAAGGGTGGTTTCCGTTGAACCGAGTCTGCAGGCCGCCTTTGTCGATATGGGTGGCGACAAGAACGGCTTTCTGCCCTTCGGCGAGATCCACCCCGAGTATTTTCACGGCAAAGTCGATCCGGATACGCACTGGAAAGACCTGCCGGTCCAGAAACTGGTTCGCAAGGGAGATCAGCTTCTGGTTCAGGTGGTTAAAGAGGCCACTGGCAATAAAGGGGCCAATCTGACCACTTTCCTTTCACTGCCCGGTCGTTATCTGGTTCTGATGCCGGGCAGCGACAGCCACGGGATCTCGCGGAAGATCGAAAGCGAGGCCGAACGCAAGAAGCTGCGGACTCTGGTCGAAAGCCTGACCCTGCCCGAGGGAGTGGGTTATATAGTCCGGACCGCCAGCAAGGAGATAACCAAGATCGCCATTTCCCAGGATCTGAAATATCTGCTGAACCTGTGGACCGAGATTAAAAGCCGCGGTCAGAGCTCTCCCGCGCCGGCCCTGATCTACAAAGAGCAGGATATCATTGCCCGTTTTCTGCGCGATCATTACACCTCGGATATCAGCGAGATTATGGTCGATAACGAAGATGCCTTCGCTAAGGTCGAGGAGTTTCTCGGGCTTATCCCGGCCCGTCAGAAGAAGGCCGCCGCCCGCCTGCATAGCGGCCCCCGGCCGATATTCAATCATTATCAGGTTGAAAAGCAGATCGAGCAGATCTACCATCCCACGGTCAGTCTCCCCTCCGGCGGCTCGATCGTTATCAACCCGACCGAGGCCCTGGTGGCTATCGACGTAAACTCGGGGCGGACCTCCAAGGACAAGAATTTCGAGGAATCGATCTTCCTGGCCAATATGGAAGCGGCCGAGGAACTGGCCAGGCAGCTCAGGCTCCGCGATCTGGGCGGCCTGATAGTCGTCGATTTTATCGATATGCGTTCTTCCGCCCATGTCCGCGAGGTGGAAAAGAAGGTCAAGGAAAGCATGAAGGAAGATAAGGCCAAGGTCGATATCAGCCGCATCTCCAGATTCGGTCTCATGCAGATTTCCCGGCAGAAGCTTGCCTCTCCGGTGCAGCGGGGCAGCTATAATATCTGCGAGCATTGCCAGGGACGCGGAGTGGTGCGTTCGGTCGAAACTCTGGCCCTGGTTTATCTGAGAAGAATACAGACCGGGGTGACCAAGAAACATGTTCGCCAGGTGGAGTGCCGGTTGCCGATCGCCGTGGCCGAATACCTTCAGAACAAGAAGCGTCAGGAGCTGCTGGAAATGGAAACCAGATACGAGGTGGTCATTAATATCGAAGGAGACCCGGCCATGTCACCCACTGACAACCAGCTCGATTTCGTGAAGGAGTAGTTTTTCTTCCCCGAAAACCCATTGATTTGGCGCTTCCTGACGCGATGACGGATAAGATTCAATAACCTGATATAATTCTAAAATTCGTGAGCGTTTCGGTTAGGGGCAGAGGCAAGGAGGCGACAATGTTGAACATCCCGGATGGTATTATCAACGACTGGCCGAGCCGGGAGATGGCCCGGTATCGGACGCCGGAATGGCGGCTCGGGTAATTTTCCACGGTGATCTCGGCCAGATAAACAAGCAATTACAGGTTGATAGGGATAACAAGCTGTTCAATAGCCGTCACGGATTCAGGAATAATGGTAAATTTTAAATTCATAAAATGGCTGGTCTTCCTGGCCGTTTCCGCGGTGCTGCTTTTGCCGCTTTACGTTTATTTCTATCTGAGCCCCTCGCTGGAAAGATATGTGGCCGAAGACACCGAGGCACAGGCTGTTCGGGTTGCCACTCATCTCTCCTCCATGTTTCCCCATCTTGAAAAGATCTCATCCCAGACCCTGCCGGATAATATCGAACAGATTTTCCTTGAAGTCAAAAGCGATTTCAACCTGCTTAAAATCAAGCTTTTCTCACCCCTCGGCGAAGTCGTTTATTCAACGAGCCCGGAAGATATCGGCAAAATAAACCGGCAAAGCTATTTCCATGAATCGGTAGCCGCGGGACGGGAATTCACCGGAATCGTCGAAAAGGAGACGGCTTCCCTGGAAGGGCAGATCTTCAAGGTAGATGTCGTGAATTCCTATATCCCGCTTATGCGTAATGGCGAATTTGTCGGCGCCTTTGAAATCTACTACGATATTACCAGTCGGCTTGACAAGATGGAGGGCGTAACCGCCACCTTTTCCCGGACTGTTTTCCCCCTGACCTTTTTGCTGCTGGCGGCGATGTTTTTCGTTTCGGCGCGATTCCGGGACAACTTCAAGCACAGGCTGACCGTTGAACGAAGTCTGCGCGACAATGAGCGCCGTTATCGGGCTCTTTTTGAACAGTCCAACGACGCTATCATTGTTTTCGACCGGCGGGGCGCGATCACCCAGGTTAATGACCTGGCCTGCCAACTGCTGAGTACCAGCCGGGAGCAGCTGCTTGCCAGGGACATTTACGAATTCATGGCCGATGCCGGGCAGGAGGTATGGCGGGAGGCGATCGCCAGGGTGCTGACCGGCGAAAACGCTTATTTTGAATCGAATTTCATCAATGAAGACAAGGTCCTGATGCATATCGAGGTCAGGGCCGGGCTGATCGGCGGCAAAAATGATCTGATTCAGGCGATTATCCGGGATGTCACCGAGGGCAAGCACAATCAGTTGGCAATCAAACGTGGTTACCAGACCCAGACCGTCCTCAATAAACTTCTGCACCTCTCCCTGGAAAACCTGACCCTGACCGAGACCCTGGAGTTGTTTATCTATCATATCACTTCCTTCCCCTGGCTGGAACTGGATCCCAAGGGGGCGATTTTCCTGGTCGGAGATAAACCGGGGGTACTCGAACTCAAGGCCCAGCGCGGCCTGAATGAAAATCTGCTGACCATTTGCGCGGAGGTGCCCTTCGGCAAATGCCTGTGCGGCCGGTGCGCCATCTCCGAAGAGATTCTCTTTGTCAACTGCATAGACGACAAGCATGACAATCAATATGAAGGCATTGGTCCCCACGGCCATTATTGCGTGCCGATCCTCTCGGTTAACCGGCGCCTGGTTGGGGTCTTTACCCTTTATGTGAAGCATGATGCCAGCCGCGACAAACTGGCCGAGGAGACCCTGGAAGCGGCGGCCAGCGTGATCGCCGGGGTGATCCAGCGGAAGAAGGCCGAAGAACAGTTGCAGAACTCCCGTGATGAACTGGAGATAAGGATCCAGGAGAGGACGGTGGAGTTAAAAAACACCAACATCAGCCTTGCCCAGGAACTGGTTGAACGCAGAGAGGCGGAAAAGGCCTTGGCCTTTGCCAACCAGGAAAAAGACGATCTGATCGTCAACCTGTTTGAAATCATGTATGAGATGTTGGCCAATCGCGACCATTCCACCTTCGAGCACGCCTTGCGGGTTGCCGAAATATCCCGGCGAGTGGCCTTGGAACTGGAGATGGGTTTCGAGGAGATGGAGGTTCTTCAGCTCGGTTGCCTGGTCCACGATATCGGCAAGGTGGCGATTCCCGACGATATTTTATTGAAACCCGGGGTGTTCGATCGGATGGATCGCAATATCATGAAAGTCCATCCCCTGGTCGGGGCCAGTCTTTTTGCCAAGCACCATCATGATAATCGAATCCGCAGAATTATTCTTCATCATCACGAACGCCTGGATGGTTCGGGCTATCCTTACGGCCTCAAAGGTGACGAGATCGGGCAATTGGAGAGGGTCGTCGCCACCGCCGATGTATTCGAGGCCCTGGTTGCCCGGAGGCCCTATAAGAAGCCGGTTTCAAGGGACAAGGCTATTTCCATTCTCTGGTATGAGGCCAAGGCGGGGCGGCTTGATCATAACATCGTCGAAATAGTTGAAAGGATTACCGAGAATTGGAGTCCCCTGGAGGTTACCAGCGAGTTTCAGGCCGAATACAGCGAGGACCTTGAGCTTTTCAGGCAGATGTCCTATTTTCGGGAGCCGCTCAGTGATTTTTATAACTATCGCTATCTGCTCTATCTCGATGACGCGAGAATGCTGGCCAAGAGCGAGCAGCCCTATTATTTGATTGTGGCCAATTTCCCCAGACTCCGGGAGTTTAATAAAGAGATAGGGTTTATCAAGGCCGACCAGATCCTGGACGAGATCGGTCAGAAGCTCCACCTGACCGCCGAGGAGTTCGAAGGCAAAGGCGGCAATGGCGATAATACGGTGATGCTGCTCAGAAAAAGTTCGGACTTTCTGATCTATAGCGAATGCGATGAAGAATTCTTCGCGGAACTGCTGGCTGAAATCAAGGAGCACCTCGACAACAGCAAGCAGGATTGGGGACTTGAATCACGCTACCACCACTTTAAGTTCGATCACGGTTACCCGGCCGAACTGGCTATTGACAAGGTCTTTTCCAGCCACTGACTTCCGACCTGAATCCGCGAGCGTTCGAGAACGGTGCAGATGCAAGGCGGCAACGATGTTGATAATACTAATGGTACACCCACAAAAGGGCATAAGTTTCGTACGAGCAGCCGAGCTGCTCAACTCAGCTTTATATTAACGAGTTGCCAACGCGGCAGATGCGCCGTTATCGGGCGCCCCGCAGGGCGGCGGGGTGAATCGAGGCGACCCAGTGAAAAAACGATTATTTCACGTAACAAAAACCAATAAAACAAATTCTCCCACTAAGCCGTCACGGATTCAGGTTCCGAGCTCAGTAAAAGCCGGCTGCCTGGGAATCGATCAATTCGCCGAGCAAAACGGGATCCGGCTGGAAGGGGATTGGCGGCCGGACCGGCAGGGGCAGCTCCAGTTCTCCCCGGAACGGGGTGAGGGCCAGATTGCGATTATAGGCCTCGACCAGCAATATCTCCAGATTTACCGTATCCATAATATTGTAAGCGAGTAAAGTTTCCAGGGCGCGCCGCTCCCCGGTCCGTCGGTACAGATCCCACAAGAGTACGGCCAGACAGCCGTCGACCCCATCCAGCCCTTCCCGGTTCAAGCCGAGTTGCTTTTCGCATCCCTTCAGGCCGCCCTTGAATCCCAGATTGTAAAGGATATAACGCAGGTCGAGATGGGCCTGGTCGACGCGCAGACCGAAATAGCGTTCTATAACCGGGACATCGAAGCTTTTGCCGTTGTAAGAGACCAGAACCTCGTACTTGGCCAGGTCCGCCGGGAAATCATTGAGGTTTTCGCCCTGGACATAATATTTGATTGTCGCACCGTCATAGAGGGCGATTGTGGTGATCTCGCAGTAATCGGATAACCCCGTGGTTTCGATGTCGAGATAGGCCGTGCTTTTTCGGAAGTCGGGGAAGATCCGCCACTGCTGGGAGGCCGGCAGCAGGCCGGCAAAATAATTGGGGTCGGTGGCTTTGGCCAATGACTCGGTCAGGGCTCCGGCGATGTAGGCCCCCCTGCCCGGAGAGAACGCCCGGGAACTTTTTTCCAGCAAATCGTGCCAGTCGCGGATGCCGGTCTGCCAAAGGTCCGCCTCGGTCTTTGGGCCGATGCCCTGGATATGGATGAAGGTGTTGATAAGCATGATAAAATTTCCGGTTGGGATGACCTGATTCCCTGGGTGTTTGTAGAACGGATCAGATGCAAGGAGGCGACGATCTTGATTATATTAATGCTATCTCAACGAGTTGTCGACCGAGGAGATGGGTCGTTTCCTATGCCTTGAAAGGGGACGGATGCAGTTTCAGCTTGCGGCCGCGGCCGGATAGACAGCTAATTACAGGACGATAACTCACAAAAGGTAAACAGCTGTCTCGGATTTAGGAGGTTAAAAAAAAAGAGCCGGCCCGGCGGGCGGCTCTCTTTTTAGGATTATCGGCGGAAAGCGTAATTACTTGACGAATTCCTTGCTCCCTTCCACCAGGGTATCCACAACCGAAGGATCGGCCAGGGTGGAGGTGTCGCCGAAATCATGCTCTTCGGTCATGCCGGCCGCGATCTTGCGAAGAATGCGACGCATGATCTTGCCGCTTCTGGTTTTCGGCAGTCCCTCGGAAAATTGAATGATTTCCGGGGTGGCGATCGGCCCGATTTCGGCTCGGACATGCTTCCGGAGCGCGGCGCGGAGCTCTTCGGAAGACTCCACTCCGGATTTGAGGGTGACGTAGGCGTAGATGGTCTGGCCCTTGAGCTCGTGGGGGGCGCCGACCACGGCGGCCTCCGCCACATCGTGATGGGCGACCAGGGCCGATTCGATCTCGGCGGTTCCCAGGCGATGGCCGGAGACGTTGATAACGTCATCAAGACGGCCCATCACCCAGAAATAACCGTCCGCGTCGACCCGGGCTCCATCTTCAGGGTCGTAAATGCCGGGGAATTTTTCGAAATAGGTTTTTTTGAAACGCTCCGGATCCTTGTAGACTCCGCGCAACATGCCGGGCCATGGTTTCCTGATGGTCAATCGACCTCCCTCGTTAACGGCGGCCGGCTTCCCTTCGTCATTGACGACCAGTGCATCGATGCCGGGCAGCGGTTTGGTGGCCGCCCCGGGCTTGGTCGGAGTGGCATAGGGCAGGGCCGAAATCATGATACCGCCGGTCTCGGTTTGCCACCAGGTATCGACGATGGGCAGCTTGCCTTTGCCGATATTCTCGTGATACCACATCCACGCCTCGGGGTTGATCGGCTCACCCACCGAGCCCAGGATGCGCAGACTGGAAAGATCGTACTTCTGGGTCGGACCGACGCCGTCCCGCATCAGGGCCCGAATGACGGTGGGTGCGGTATAAAAGGTATTAACCTGGAATTTTTCTACGATCTGCCAGAATCGCGATGTATCCGGGTAGGAGGGGACGCCTTCAAACATCAGGGAGGTGCCGCCCAAAGCCAAGGGGCCGTATAGGATGTAGGTGTGACCGGTAATCCAGCCGATATCGGCGGTACACCAGTACACATCGTTGTCTTTCAGGTCGAAGACCAGCTGGCAGGTGTGGGCGGCATAGGTAAGGTAGCCGCCGGTGGTATGGACTACACCTTTTGGCTTGCCGGTGCTGCCGCTGGTGTAGAGGATAAAACTCATATCCTCGGCATCCATGCTTTCCGGCTCGCACTGGCTGGTGATGTCCGGGGCACTGATCGCTTCATGGTACCAGAGGTCGCGGCCGGCCTGCATGTCAACCTCGTTGCCGGCTCTTTTGACAACCAGGCATTTCTCGATGGTGGGGCACTCCGCTAGGGCATTGTCGGCATTGGGCTTCAAGGGAATGGTCTTGCCGGCGCGCAGGACCGCGTCCGAGGTGATGAGGACCTTTGCTTCGCAGTCCTGAATCCTGTTCCGTAAAGCATGGGCGGAAAAACCGGCGAATACGACACTGTGGCTGGCCCCGATCCGGGTGCAGGCCAGCAGGGTGATGGCCAGTTCCGGGATCATCGGCAGATAGACCGCGACCCGGTCGCCTTTTTTAACCCCCATCTTTTTGAGTAGATTGGCGGCCCGGCAGACCTCGGTGTGCAGCATCTGGTAGGTGTAGACCTTGACGTCTTCCTCGGGCTCCCCCTGCCAGATGATGGCGGCCTTGTTGCGCCGGCCGTTGGTCAAATGGCGATCGAGACAGTTGGCGGAGATGTTGAGCTTGCCGTTGACAAACCAGTTGATCTCCGGTTTGCCCATGTCGGCCTCGAGAACCTTGTCCCACTTCTTGTCCCACGAGATCAGCTCCTCTGCCCTTTCTCCCCAGTAACCTTCGGGGTCTTCCATCGACCGCTTGTAAATGGCTTCGTATTCTTCCATGCTCTTGACAAAAGCTTGATCCCGGCCTTCCGCAAGGGGAGGGAAAACCCGGTCTTCGGTTGACAGACTGGTGATTTTTTCGTTGCTATCCATGTGTCCTCCTATGATCATTGTGAAAATTAACCGTAAATTGTGGCAACCCTGTTTCGTGCCGCCAAAGGAAATGACAAAATAGTAAGTTTGATGAGTTCTTCCCAAAAAGTCAAAAAACCCTTCCTTCGACAGGCTCAGGATGAGCGGGGTGACTTATTCATTTAATGTTTGTGCCGGACTTGTCGAAGTGCGCTCCATTAATTTTTGACGACTTTTCGAGAAACCATCAAGGGTTAAGTAATGATAAGGATATTTCAGCTGGGCATAAAAATCCACTGAAAAGGGTTTAAAAAAACGGCGTGACTGCCGTTACGCAAACACGCCGTTCCATTATTCCGGGAGAAAAAGCTCACGGATCCAGAATTTCGTCAATTATACCCACAGGGCATAATTTTCGTAAGAGCAGACAAGCTGCTCAGCTTTAATGGTCGGAAGCCAGATCGGCGCCTCTCGGTACGCGGATATCTTCAACCATCCGCTGGATGTGTTCCGGCGGATCTTCGGTAAAGCCGGAAACGAGCAGGGCGACGGCGAAGTTGAACAGAGCGCCGACCGCGCCGAAAGAACCCGGAGAGATGCCGAACCACCAGTTGGCCGCGTTGTCCGGGGCCATGTTGGTCCCCGGAATGAAGAACCAGCCCTTGAACCAGAAGATGTAGATCAGGGTGGTGCCGAGGCCGGCCAGCATTCCGCAGATCGCGCCTTTGCTGTTGACATGCTTGGCGAAGATGCCGAGCATCAGGGCCGGGAAGATCGAGGAGGCGGCCAGGCCGAAGGCCAGGGCCACCACCTGGGCGGCAAAGCCCGGCGGGTTCAGGCCGAGGAGACCGGCGACGATGATGGCGCCGGCCATGGCGATCCGGCTGGCCAGCAATTCCTGCTTTTCGTTGATTTGAGGCATGAAGATGCCCTTCAGCAGGTCGTGGGAGATGGCCGAGGATATGGCCAGGAGCAGCCCCGCCGCGGTCGAGAGGGCCGCGGCAATGCCGCCGGCGGCGACCAGGGCGATCACCCAGTTGGGCAGGCCGGCGATCTCGGGATTGGCGAGAACCATAATATCGCGGTCGACTTTCACCATTTCATTGCCTTGCCAGCCATAACTTCCGGCTTGGTCGGCAAGGCCCGGTCCGTAGTACTGGATCCGGCCGTCGTTGTTTTTGTCCTCAAATTCGAGAAGGCCGGTGTTTTCCCAGTTTGTAAACCAGCTGGGTACCTCGGCGTAGGCGAGATTACTCTCGGCAGCGCCGACCTCGCCGGTCTGGATGGTTTCCATCAGGTTGAGACGGGCCATGGCGCCGACCGCCGGGGCGGTGGTGTAGAGGATTGCGATAAATACCAGGGCCCAACCGGCCGAGGAGCGGGCGTCCCTGACTTTGGGCACCGTGAAGAACCGGGTGATGACATGGGGCAGGCCGGCGGTGCCGATCATCAGGGACATGGTCAGGAGGAAGATATCCAGGGTCGAACCTTTCTGTTCCGTAAACTGGGCAAAGCCCAGATCCCGGCAGATCAGGTCCAGTTTATCGAGGAGATACATGCCGCTGCCGTCGGCCATGGTGCTTCCGAGACCGAGCTGGGGAATGGGGTTGCCGGTCAGCTGCAGGGAGATAAAGATCGCCGGGACCGTGTAGGCGAAGATCAGCACGCAGTACTGGGCGATCTGGGTATAGGTGATCCCCTTCATGCCGCCGAAAACGGCATAGATGAAGACGATCGCCATCCCGGCGAAGAGTCCGACGCCGTAATCGACCTCGAGAAAGCGGGAGAAGGCGACCCCGATCCCCTTCATCTGGCCGATAACGTAGGTAATTGAGGCGGTGATCAGGCAGATGATTGCCACCATCCGGGCGGTGTTCGAGTAAAAACGGTCGCCGATGAATTCCGGCACGGTGAATTTCCCGTATTTCCTCAGGTATGGGGCGAGGAGCATGGCCAGCAGCACGTAACCGCCGGTCCAACCCATTAAATAGGCTGAGGCGTCGTAGCCGTTGAAGGCGATCAGCCCGGCCATGGAGATAAAGGAGGCCGCCGACATCCAGTCGGCGCCGGTGGCCATGCCGTTCAGGACCGGGTGGATCCCTTTGCCGGCCACATAGAAATCGGAGGTGGTGATGGCCCGCGACTTGATCGCGATCCAGATGTAGAGGGCGAAGGTGGCGCCCACAACCAGAAAAGTAAGTGTTTTAAGTTCCATTTTTTATTATCTCCCCTGGTTAGTCTTCGTGAACGTCGAATTCACGATCGAGTTGGTTCATTTTCTTGACATAGAAGAAGATCAGGCCGACGAAAACATAGATGGAACCCTGTTGGGCGAACCAGAAACCAAGCTTGTAACCGCCAAGGCTAATGGAATTCATGGCGTCGACCAGGATAATGCCAAACCCGAACGAAACGACAAACCAGACGATAATGCAGGCTATGACCAGCCTTAGATTTCGTCTCCAGTATTCACTGGCGCTTTTCATAAGTTACTCCTCCTTAAAATTTTGCTGGTTAGAAAACCGAAAATCGGGGGCTCGGACCTGGGGACCGCAACCACTCACGGGATAAGCCGCCCATGATTGGCCAATCTCCCAGCAGGTACCCTGCGATCGCTTACCTGGGGACCAGGTGATGGACCTCGCGTCTCGCCATCCGGAAATACCTCTTTTGTTTTCGCAAAGCTACCACAATGTGGTATTCCGCAGTATCGGGGATATCCTGATTTTACCCGGATAAATCCCTGATTTGTCAAGCGTGCTGATAAAGGAACTATTTATTTACAGGTTTCGAGAGGGGAAAGCCATCAGGGGAACCCTGAAATCAGGGTGGGAAAACTCTGATTCTGACTGCCGGGTGGTATCGGTGAGGGGAGCCAGGAGACAGGAGAAAGGAGACAGGGGGCAGGGGACAGGAGTGAGGAGTAAGGAGTGAGGGGTGAAGAAAAAAAGAGCATGTTAAAGCTGCGTTGAGCAGCTTGCCTGCTTGTACGAAACTTATGCCTTGTGGGTTTAAAAGCCTTTTCTCCTCATCGCTCCTTGGCGGGGACTGATCTTGGTGGAGATCCCGGGCTCCCGGACCGCGCTATGGTATCCTGACGTTTATAGGTCCAGCGAGGTCAAGCCTTCCCTGATGGCATATTTGGTCAGATCGGCCACGGTGTGGAGGTCGAGCTTTTTCATGATTTTACGCCGGTGGGATTCCGCGGTTTTGATGCTGACATAGAGGTGTTCGGCGATATTCTTGGTCGACCAGCCTTCGGCGATAAGTTGCAATACTTCCCGTTCCCGGGCGGTCAGTTGCGAAGCGGCGCCGGCCGGTTTGCTCCGGAAACGATCCAGGTAATCCCCCAGCAGCACCCCGGCGATCTCGGGACTCAGGTAGCATTGCCGGGCGGCGACGGTCTTGATGGCCTGCTCCAGCTCCCCGGCGGCGCAGTCCTTGAGGAGATAGCCGACGGCGCCGGCCTGGAACATCTCGACCAGAAAACGCTTGTCGGAGTGCATCGACAGGGCGATGATCTTGGTGTCGGGCAGCTCGGCCATGATCTGCCGGGTTGCCTCGATGCCGTTCAGCTTCGGCATGGAGACATCCATGACCACCACATCCGGGCGCAGCCGGCCGGCCAGCTGGACCGCCTGCCGGCCGTCGTCGGCCTCGGCAACCACCGAGACCTCCGGGCTTTTTTCGAGTAGCGACCTGAGCCCGGCCCGCATAATCTTATGATCGTCCGCCAGTAACACCGAAATAGTGGTCATGATGCTAAAATCTCCTCCGTGCTTTTCCCGGCCGACCGGGGGACTTCAAGGATAATGGCGGTGCCTCGGCCCGGTCCGGAATTAACCCGCATCCCGCCGCCGAGATGGGATAACCGCTCCCTGATACTGAACAGGCCATAGGCGTTGCCGGGCGTGGTCAGCGTTTCGATGATATCGGTCTCGAAGCCGATGCCGTCATCCTTGACCATTACCTGAAAAGAGTCCCGGCTCAGGCTGGTGCGGACCTCCACCTGCCGGGCTTCGGCATGCTTGTAGACATTGAACAGCAGTTCCCGCGCCGACCGGAAAAGCACCCCGTTGATATCGTCGCTCAAGGCGGCCCCGGTAGCCGCTTCGACCGAACAGCTGACCCCGGTCATTTCCCGGAAGCGTTCGGCCAGCCACTCCAGAGCCGCTTCCAGTCCCAACTCGTAGAGGACCGGGGGGCTAAGCTCCAGAGTCAGGGAGCGGGTATCGCGGATGGCCTGGTCCAGGAAGCGGCGGGCCTCGTCAAACTGCTGCCCGGCTGGCCGGTCGGTCAGATGATCGTGCAGGCCGTGCAATTTTATCTTGACCAGCGACAGGGTCTGGCCGATCTGGTCATGCAGTTCGGCGGCCAGATTGCGCCGTTCGCGCTCCTCGGCCAGCGACAGCTCGGAGGCCAGCGACTGGAGCTGGTGCTGATAACGCAAGAGTTTCTCCTCCGCCTGCTTGCGTTCGGTAATATCGTCGTAGACATTGACGATCTCGCCGGAGGGGAGTTTGTAGATATAGTTCTCCTTCCACATCCCGATCCGGTCATCCCGGTAGATTGCCACCGGATGCCGGGCGGGGCTCCCTTCGGCCCATACCCGTCGATAAACCTCCAGCAGGCCGTTGGTGACGGTCGCGGGCAGGGCCTCGGTAATGTCGAGGCCGATAAGGTCTTCGCGTTTTTTTCCTTCGATCCTTTCGGCGGCCCGATTGAAGTTTACCACCAGGAAACCGTCGCCGGCGGCGGAGGGTTCGAGAACCACGACGCCGCTGCTCATATTGTCGAACAACTCACGAAAACGCGCCTCGCTTCGGGCCAGCGCTTCCCTGGTTTTTTGCAGGGCGTCGAGGTCGCGGATCACCAGCAGGAGATGGGGGGCGGACTGGTGGTGCATCCGCATCGCCGATAGTTTGCCGAGCCGCGGCTGGCCGCTTTTATCCTGAAACGCCACTTCCAGATCCATAACCGAACCCCCCCGGGCCAGATCGGTGATGAGCCGGGCGAGGATCTCCGGTTTGTACCAGATCGGCAGAGCGGTAATGGTGCGGCCGACCAGCTCTTTGCGGCTGAAACCGGTAAACCGGGAAAAACTCCCGTTGCAATCCACCACTTCGGCGGTCACCATCCGGCAGAGGCATACGGCGTCGTCACTGGTCTGAAAAGCCTTGTAGAAACGCTGCCGGCCGGCCTGCAATGTCTCCTGTTCCGCCTCCAAGATTAGGCTCCTTAATATGCGTTATCGCGCGGTTGTCGGAAGGTGACGATTTCCATAGTGTCTTCTTGATACAATATAAGCCTGAAAATTCAAATCTTTTAGGGCTTGCACTGTTAAATCGCCGGGGCTTTGAACCGGGCGGCGCCGCTTGCGATCGCCCCTCCGATCGGGTACATTGGCCGGATATTGCATCTCGAAAAGTTTTCAGCGTTGTCCGGTTAGAAATTTGCAGCCCACATTTTTTGCGCGGAAAGACCATTCACAGATGCAGGTGGATTTATGTGGGCCTGCCAATATTTCGTCATTCCGGCAGGTTGTTAGCCGGAATCCAGGTTCACATCAATGAACAAGTAGCCTGCTGTATACATACTCGCAAGCAAACGAAATGGAACACTTTATACCACAAGGGCATAAGTTTCGTATGAGCAGGCCAGCTGCTCAACTCAGCTTTATACCGGTGTGACTTCGAACCTCGTGAAAAGGATATGGGAGCACAAGAACGATTTTGTCGAAGGATTCAGTAAACGGTACGCAGTACATCATCTGGTCTGGTATGAAGTACATGAGACCATGGAATCCGCAATTCAGCGAGAGAAAAGAGTGAAGGGATGGAAGCGTGAATGGAAGCTGAAGTTAATCGAAAGGCTAAATCCCGATTGGCATGATTTGTATCATAAAGATTTTGTAACTGGATTCCGGCTAACAACTTGCCGGAATGACGGTCGATAAAACGGTGAGGAATTTCTGCAAGTTCTTAGCCGGACAACTCTGAAAAGTTTTGAGTTAATAGCCGCCCCAGACGGGAGATATCCGATGCCGCCCAAGGTACTGCTGGTCGATGACGAAGCCAATATCCTCTTATCCCTGCAATTTCTCATGCAGCAGGAGGGGTACGAGGTACTGGTCGCCCGGAACGGGGACGAGGCCATGGCGATTGCCCGTCGCCACCTGCCGGATCTGGCTATTCTCGATGTCATGCTCCCCGGCCCCAATGGCTATGAGA
This sequence comes from Desulfurivibrionaceae bacterium, assembly GCA_046484585.1. Taxonomy (GTDB): domain Bacteria; phylum Desulfobacterota; class Desulfobulbia; order Desulfobulbales; family JAGXFP01; genus JAGXFP01. Next base: position 2,591 of record JAWOIQ010000104.1, on the reverse strand, counting down.
TGTGTCAGGCCATGCGGGCCGAGCCGCGGCTGGCCGGGCTCTATATTCTGATGTTGACGGCCAAGAGTAATCCCGCCGAGAGGGAAAAGGGCTTGGCCATGGGGGCCGATGATTATGTCAGCAAGCCCTTCTCGAACAAGGAACTGGTGGATAAGGTCCGGGCGGTTCTCGGCCCGCAGGCCGCCGTTTCCTCAGACGAACGGCACAAGGCGCCATGACCGCTTCCTTCTCCCTGGAATCCCTTTCCGGGCTGCTGGGCGATCTCTTCGAGCAGGTCAGGGAGGGGGCGATATTAGCCGATCCGGCGGGCAGGATCCTCGCCGCCAACCGCGCGGCCGGCCGGGAGCTGGAGAGAGGTGCCTTCGATACCGCCGGACTCGACGATCTCTTCGCCGGGCCTTACCTGGCCCGGGCCACCGCCCACCTCCAGCAATCTCCCGGCCTTATAATCGATTTTCTCTGTCCGGGGCGGGATAGCAGGCATCTTTTCGATTGCCGGCTTTGCCGGTATGGGAGCCCGGCCGTGGACTCCCCCTTTTTCCTGCTGACCTTCAGCGAGGCCCGCTATGGCGGCAATCCCCTGATGTCGGACGGCAGACGTTGCGATTCGATTGGAAAATTACGCGGCCCTCTGGCGAATCTGAAGGCGGCGGCGGAAAATCTCCTGGCCTATCCCGATATGGCACCGGTTATGCGGAGCGCCTTCGAGAATGTGATTGCCGAGGAGAGTGTCAGCCTGGCCCGCACTTTTGACGATCTGGAGGAGTTGTGCCGGGAGATCCCGGCCGGCCTGACCTGTCCGGACGCGGTCAACGGGGCGGCCCTGGTCGGCCGGGCCTTGGTCCTGGCCGGCGGTGCCCCGGAGTTGCTCCGGCCCGGCGCCGGCAGCTCCCTATATGTCCTGGCCGATGAACGCTGGTTGCAGCAACTGCTGCTTTCCCTTTATGATTTTCTGGCTGCAAACGGGGTAAGCCTCACCGGGATCCAGTTCCGTCCCGCCGAAACCGAACGGTTCGTCTATCTCGATCTCCTCTGGGAGGGGCAGCCGTTGGCCGCTGCCGACATCGAGGAGTGGCGGCATCGGCCGCTGAGCGAGGTGGCCGGCAGCCCAAGCGGCGCCGATATCCTCCGGAGCCATGGCAGCGACCTGTGGAGCCAGAAAGCGGAGAAACCGGGTTGGTCCCTGGTCCGCCTGCCCCTGCCCCTTGCGCCGGGAGGCGCCGATGGCTGAGCGCAAGAGGATAAACGAACGGCTGATCGGCCTGGTCTGTATGGGGATTATCGCCCTCAACTACCCGTTTCTCGACCTGTTCAGCAAAAAACGCTTCCTTTTCGGGATGCCGCTCCTTTATCTCTATATCTTTTCGCTATGGCTGCTGTTCATCCTGGCGCTGGCCCTGGTAATCCGGCGCCGCCGGCCGCCGGCCTCGGTGCCGGACCCGGATAATCCGGATTAGGAGGGCGACATGCTGCCGGAATGGCTGATCCTCCTGATCTCGCTGCTCTACCTCGGGGTCCTCTTCGCCATCGCCTCCTATGGCGACCGGCGGGCCGACGCCGGGCGCTCCATTATCAGCAACCCCTACATCTATACCCTCTCGATCGCGGTTTACTGCACGGCCTGGACCTACTACGGAAGCGTGGGGCGGGCCGCGACGACCGGCATCGGTTTTTTGCCGATCTATCTCGGGCCGACCCTGATGGCGGCGCTCTGGTGGCTGGTGCTGGGCAAGATCATCCGGATCGCCAAGGTCCAGAGAATCACCTCGATTGCCGACTTCATCGCCTCCAGATACGGGAAGAGCGCCCTGGCCGGCGGCCTGGTGACGGTTATCGCCATGGTCGGCACCGTGCCCTACATTTCCTTGCAATTAAAGGCCATCTCCCGGACCTTTACCTTTATGCATTTTTATCCGGAGCTTGAAGAGCTGCAACGGCAGCCGCTAAATATCTGGAACGATACGGCCTTCGCGGTCGCCGTCATCCTGGCGGCCTTTTCGATCCTGTTCGGGACCCGCCATATCGATGCCACCGAGCGGCACGAGGGGATGGTGGCCGCCATCGCCTTCGAGTCGGTGGTCAAGCTCCTGGCCTTCAGCGCGGCCGGTATCTATATCACCTTCTTCCTGTTCAACGGCCCCGGCGATCTGTTCGGGCGGATGGCGGAGGTCCCCGAACTGGGAGATCTGATGACCTTCGGCGCCCTGCCGGGGGGCTATGTGAACTGGTTTACCCTCACCTTCCTGTCGATGTCGGCGATCATGTTCCTGCCCAGGCAGTTTCAGGTAGGGTGGACAGGGTATCAACCGAGATGCTGTTCGGATTGCGTTTCTCCGTCGTCGGCAGTCTTCTGGCTCTCATCGTCTTCCCGGTACGATCTTGCCCAGCACGACCGGCTCGGCGGCCCCCGTGGCGCTGGGCACATTGTTGGCGGTTCCTCGCATCGTGGCCCACGCCAGGATCGCAAAGGCAACCGCTTCTCGGGCATCGACGTCGATCCCGAAGTCATCCGTCGTGCGAATCTTAACGGCCTCCAGTTCCCGCTGCAACATCCGCACCAGAGTTCGGTTGTGGGCGCCCCCGCCGCAGAG
>JAWOIQ010000072.1:0-4041 GCA_046484585.1 Desulfurivibrionaceae bacterium | reverse complement strand
CCGACCTCCTAAGCCTGCTGGTCAAGGATCCGGCCCACCTGCCCAAGCATATGCTCGAACCGCTCAACACCCCCTCGGTGGCGCGGCAGCGAAACCTCAAGACCCTGATGATCGAAAATCTCTCCCGGGAAATTATCATCCTGCTGCGGACCATCGGCGAGGTTGCCGCCCGGAATGGTTACGCGGCCTATGCCGTCGGCGGTTTCGTCCGGGATCTCTTGCTCCGCAAACACAATCTGGATCTGGATATCGTCGTCGAGGGCGACGGCATCAAATTCGCCGAGGAACTGGCCGCAAGGCTGAAGGGCCAGATCCGCACCCATGAAAAGTTCAACACCGCCGTGGTGATCCTCCCGGACGGCTTCAAGATCGATATCGCCACCGCCCGCCTCGAATATTACGAGTATCCGGCGGCCATGCCGACCGTCGAACTGTCGTCGATCAAACTCGACCTCTATCGCCGCGACTTTACGATCAACGCCATGGCCATTCACCTGGGCCCGGACTCCTTCGGAACCCTGCTCGATTTCTTTAATTGCCAGAACGACCTCAAGGACCGGCGGATCAGGATTCTCCATAACCTGAGTTTCGTCGAAGATCCCACCCGCATCCTGCGGGCGATTCGTTTAGAGCAGCGAATGGGTTTTGCGATCGGCAAACATACCGAGCGTCTGATCAAAAACGCGGTCAAGATGAACCTCTTTGCCAGCGTCACCGACAGCCGGGCGAGAATCCTCAAACCCAACAGCCGGACCCGGCTGGGCTACCGGATTTTCAACGAGCTCAAGCTGATCCTCTCCGAAAAGGAACCGCTCCCCGCCATTAAAAGGCTGGGCGGCTTCCAGCTTTTGAAACTTTTTCACCAGGCCATGAAACTCGATCCGCCCCTGGAAATGATCCTGACCGACACCCAGCAGGCCGTGGACTGGTATCGGCTGCTCTATCAGGACGAACCCTTTCAGCCCTGGATTGTTTTCATGCTGGCCCTGACCTGCCGCTTAAGCAGCCGCCAGCTGAACACCCTCTACCGCCGCCTGGAAATACCGGAACGCTATATCAAACTGCTGCTCAACGATAAAGCCCAGGCCGAACGGCTGCTCCGCACTCTTGAAAGACATTCCGCCCCGAAGCCGAGCGAGTCCTATCGGCTGATGAGCAGGCTGCGCCTGGAAGGCCTTCTTTTTCTGATGGGCTATAGCAAAAAGGAAGAGACCAGAAAAGCCATTTCCCATTTCATCACCTACCAGCGTCACGTTAAAACGGAGATCACCGGGGCTGACCTGAAGAAGCTCGGCTACACCGAAGGCCCGATCTACGGGCGCATTCTGGAACGACTCCTCTACGCCCGGCTCGACAATGAGGTTGACAGCCGTGAAGAAGAGCTTACCTTCTTAAGACGACATTACCCACCCGGCCGCTATAAAACCGGCGGCCACTCCCAGGCAAGGAAAAATCAATGATCAATAATCTTATCCAGCAGATCGCCATTATGGCGCCGCCGTTTCTGCTGGCCATCACCTTCCACGAATTCTGCCATGGTTACGTAGCCTGGCGTCTCGGCGACCCGACCGCGCGAAACGCCGGCCGGCTGACGATGAATCCTCTGAAGCACCTCGATCCGCTCGGGGTACTGGCCTTTATCATCATGAGAATCGGCTGGGCCAAACCGGTGCCGGTCAATGCCTCCTATTTCCGGAATCCGGTCAAGGATATGATGTGGGTGGCGGCCGCCGGACCCGCCGCCAATCTGGCCCTGGCCCTGGTCAGCGCCGTGGCCATGAAATTCCTGGTCATGACCGAATCCTTCGTTCCAAACGGTGTCCTGGTGCCGCTCTACAATATGGTGGCGGTAAGCATCTGGTTCAATCTGGTTCTCTGTTTTTTCAATCTGCTCCCCATTCCCCCTCTGGACGGCAGCAGGATAATCACCCATTTCCTGCCGACCCGGGGGGTCATGCTGTTCCACAGGCTTGAACCTTTCGGTTTCATCCTCCTCCTTGCCCTGTTCTACATCGGCATCATCCCCAAGCTGATCATGCCGGTGACCAACTTTGCCCACAATCTGATCGCCGGTTAAATTCTGCTGGACTCGCAAAAGTCGCCAGCTCCCGCGTGACTGCAAGTTGTCTCGTAATTGCAAAGTACAAAAGTACGCTGCCTTCCTCAAAATCTGCGCGCCTTGGATCTGACCTTTTTTGCTTAGCCATCCCGCGACTTTTTGCAAGTTCTTCAAAGTTTGATGAATTTGCGAAAAGCACTCAAAAGGGGCAATAGCAATCTGCTCTTCCTGCGTCGTACCCAAAAGGTTCTGTTCTAATCCCCCACTTGAGATGGCACTTCCTCCGGGCGCACCCCAAGAGCACTTCCTGCGTGGGTATATTAAACTTTTGTGTGCTTAGCCATCCGCCACAAGAGTTAAGACTTTTTTTTTTGCGAGAAAAATCAAATTTTTCCATTAATCCTTTTTGATGGTAGACTTAATTATTCGCCTAAGCAAATTTGATGAGTTCGCAAAAAAGCAAAAGAGTGAAATAATGGAGACCACCAGGATTTATATCGCCAGCCGGCAGAATTTGACGGCCATCCGGTGCCCCCGCTGCCGAAAGAACACCGAGGTTTCAATAGCCGCCCTCGGCTTCAGATATCGCCTTAAAGTCAAGTGCCGCTGCCTGAACAGCTTCATGGTGGAAGTGGAATTCCGCGATAAGAGCCGGAAACTGGTCAATCTGCCCGGATCCTATGAAGTCGCCGTAAACACCGGGGCGATCGATACACCAAGTCCATCCCTGACCCGGGTCGAGAGCCTCTTAGATCGCGGGGAGCCGAACTGCCGGATCATCGACCTCTCTCGGGAAGGGATCGGTTTCCTCGCCATGGACCGGCGGGCGATCAAGGTCGGCAGCATCGTCGAATTGGGTTTCAGACTGGACAACGAGGCCGGGACCAAGGTCAGGGAGGCCTGCCTGGTCAAGCATGTCAAATCCACTTTCGTGGGTTGCAAGATGCTTAATGAAAATCTTAAAATAAGCTCCTATCTGGCCGGGAAAGGATGACTCCCGCTCGTTACCGCCCGAACATGCCGGCGGCAAAAAAACCCGTGATTAAAGCTGAGTTGAGCAGCTTGTCTACTCTACGAAACTTATGCCCTGTGGTATAAAAAGGTGATTCCGCGATGAGCCCCCATTTCGGCCTGATGGACGAAAACATAATGACCCCGGAGGATGCGGCGCTGATGCGGGCCAAGCTCCACTGGCGCTGCGGGAAAAGACGGGTCCGGGAGAATAAGACCGCTTCCGGAGTCACCACCCTTTACGATGCCCTGCTCTCCGGGATGCGCTGGTATATCCTGACAGGCCTTGCGGCTAGGCCGGAGGATTTTTCGGCCGAAGATCTCGAAAACGAGCGTTATGTCTTCCATCTTCTCAAGAAAGCCGGGCTGATCGACTCCTCTTTAAACATCGCCAAAGTCCAGGACCTGGTCGACCGGGCTCTGATGGAAGAAGATGTCCGGGCCGAGCAGGATTGGTTTGTCGCTGAACTGGAAAAATTCCTCACTCGCCTCAAGGTTCTGCCCTTCGACGAATCCGCCCTGCCCCCGGAAGACCCGGCGACTTTCTGACTTAACCTCCCCTACCGCACCATATCCTGCCTTCCTACCCCCACGCAGGCCCGCCGCGAAAAACTAACGCCTTGATTATTACTCTATTTCGTAATAATACAACTCGATGAGAATATCAGGCGAAGCCAACGGGGATTGGCAACTTCCGAAAATCCGGAACCTTCTTCCACCCGAACGCGGCCTTCGTCCCGGCAACCGCGCAGGAGTAAAAAACATGAAACGTTTGCTTGTCATCCTCTTATTTCTCATGGCGGCGCCATCCCCGGCCCCTGCCCGGGAGAGCATCGCCGTCATGGATCTCAGGGCGATCGGCGTCAATCAGCCCCTGGCCGAGGCCGTTTCCGAAAACCTGCGCACCATGCTGATCCTTTCCGGGGCGTTCCGGGTGGTCGAACGGAACCAGCTCGAAAAGATCCTGGCCG